>JAFAQG010000831.1 GCA_019246575.1 Acidobacteriaceae bacterium | reverse complement strand
CGACAGTAAGACGCGCGGCGCTTGTGCGGTTATCTTGCTATCGTTCCGACTAGGGGGCTGCTAGCGACGGCGTACTCGCGTCGGTGCATGCGGCCGGCGAGGAACGCGCTCCGACCCGCCTCGACGGCCAGCTTCATGGCATGCGCCATGCGTTCGGAGTCCTCGGCTTCGGCGATCGCGGTGTTGAGAAGCACGCCGTCGTATCCCAGCTCCATGGCGATAGTCGCGTCGGAAGCAGTGCCGACTCCGGCGTCAACGATCAACGGAACGTCCGTGATCGCTTCCCGCAAGATTTTGAGGTTGGTCACGTTCTGAATCCCGAGCCCGGAGCCTATGGGCGCGGCCAGCGGCATCACGGCAGCGGCTCCGGCATCGATGAGCTTGCGAGCGTTGACCAGATCGTCGGTTGTGTAGGGTAGGACGACGAAGCCTTCTTTCACAAGGATTCGGGTCGCTTCGAGAAGGCCTTCGTTATCAGGGAAGAGCGTCTTCTGGTCGCCGATAACTTCCAGCTTGAGCCAATTCGACAGGCCGACTTCGCGGGCGAGTCTTGCTGTGCGTACTGCTTCGTCGGCCGTATAGCATGCAGCAGTGTTGGGCAGGATGTGTATTTTAGAGCGGTCAATGTAATCGAGCTCGGATTCTTTGGAACGGTCGGTCAGGTTCACGCGCCGGACCGCCAGAGTAACCATCTCGGCGCCCGATGCGGCATGACATCGAGCCATGAGTTGCTTGCTGCGGTATTTTCCCGTGCCGACCCATAAGCGCGAGTGAAACCTTCTGCCGGCAACTGTTAAAACGTCGTCCATCAGCTCTATTATCGGCTGCGATGCCGGACGAGTTCCGAGATCACTGGACGATGTCGCTAGACCCCGAGCTTGTCATGCGCATACACGAGGCACGCGACTACGTTGGTAATTTCCGATCCCTCGTGCTCCGGCTTGGAAAGCTGCGAAACGCGCGGCAATGGCGTGGGGCTCCGATGCTCTTGAACAAACTTCAGAGTTCGCGCCAGATAAAGGCCGTTGCGATCGGGAAAGGTAGCCCAATAGCGGTCTGAGAGGCATGGGACTTGAAGCGGGTCGCGCGTAATCATTTCGAGAGTAAATTTGACTTCCGGGCGTGCCTGCCGCACGAGCGAAATGGCGCGCCCGAGATCGAGGCAGCCGGTGCCGAACACCACTTCCGAAAGCAGAAATCCGTCGTTGTAATTGTCGACACCCATATCCTTCACGTGCGTGCAGACGGCGTATGGAGCAAGCTTCTCAATGACGTCCATCAGGCCGTCGAGCAAGGACAGATTGTTTCCGAAATCCAGGCACACACCGAGGTACTCTCCGCCGTATTGCTTGATTAATGCAACCAACTGATCGGCCGTCCAGTCCTTATGGTTCTCGATCCCGAGCGGGATTTTATAGCGTTCGACAATCGGGCGCACGGCTTCAATGGACTTGCGGGTGCGTGCGACGTGTTCTTGCCACGCGGAATTGGAATCGAACGTTTCGTAGCGGCGAGTGCCGAGGCAATCGGTTCGCAGGGCAATGGCGCCGACCTCTTTTGCGGCGCGGACTGCCTCTTCGAATTGCGAGGTGTCTCCGTTCTTCGGCATGGGGACCATCGCTTCGATGTACATGCCGAGCTTTTCGGCGCGCGCGCGAATTTTCTTGACATCGCCGTTGATGGGTGCCTGAATACCCGATGCGCCAATGTCGTGGCAATGCTCGAGAAACCCGAGCGTGTCCTTCGGACGCCATGCCATCATATACGAGGTGGTGGCGATTCCCATTTTCGATTTCGTTGACGGAGAAGGTTCGGCCATAAGCGGAAGCAGAACAGAGCTGAGTGAAGTGGTTTGAACGAAAGAGCGCCGATTCACTCGGCGACGCCTCTATGCGAGATCGCCCGCCGGTTGAAAAACGCAACCGTGATCAGCGCCGACGCACAGCAACAAGCGGCGAGCATAAGGAGCGCCAGAGTCATGCTGTGAGTGGCGTCCCGTATTTTGCCGATGAAAAACGGGCTGAAGAATCCGCCCAAATTTCCAAACGAGTTGATGAGGGCGATGCCTGCGGATGCGGCGGCACCGGAGAGAATCGCCGTGGGTAGGGTCCAGAAAGTGGAGGACGCGCAGTAAATGCCGGTGGCCGCAAGCGTCAACGCGATTAGACCCGCAACGCCGGAGATGCCCGGGACGGCAGAGACACCGAACGCGACTGCGCCCAAGACGGCGCTGAGAGCGACGTGCCAGCAGCGCTCGCCTGTAACGTCCGAGTGATGGCCGACAATCACCATTGCGATCGCGGCAACACCCCACGGGATGGTAGTGAGCAGGCCGATTTCGAAAGGATCCTTCGTGATGGTGTCTTTGAGAATCTGCGGCAGCCAGAAACCCAGCCCATAGCTCCCCATCACGAACCCGAAATAGACACAGGCCAACAGCCAAGTCTTTGCGCTGCGGAAAGCATCGAGCAGCGTGTGATGTCCAGGCGACGCAGATCGCCTGCTGTTTTCCTCTTCTCTGAGCCGGTCGAGAAGCAGCGACCTTTCGCGGTCGTCAAGCCACTTGGCGCGATGCGGATTGTCGTGAAGGAACAGCATGGCGGCAATGCCGGCGACGATGGAAGGCGCCGCTTCGAATATGTAGAGCCATTGCCAACCCCGCAAGCCGCCGAGTGACGTGGCCCTGTCGAGGATCCATCCTGAGATCGGACCGCCAATTGCGCCGGACAGCGGAATGGCCGTCATAAACGCGGCGACCATTTTCGCTCTGTACTGGCTCGTAAACCAGAACGTCAGATAGAGAATTACGCCGGGGAAGAAACCCGACTCCACCAAGCCCAACAGAAACCGCACGGCATAGAACTGATGCGCGGTTTTCACGAACATCGTGCTGGCCGATACCAAGCCCCAGACGATCATGATAGGGCCGAGCCAGTACTTCGCTCCAATCTTCTGCAGCGCAATATTGCACGGGACTTCAAAGAAGAAATACCCGATGAAGAAGATGCCGGCGGCCGTGCCGTAAACGGCGTCGCTGATGCCAAGATCCTGCTGCATTTGAAGCTTCGCGAAGCCGACATTGACGCGGTCGACATACGCGAAGATGTAGCAGAGAAACAGAAAAGGAACGAGCCTGCGAGTCACGCGCCAATACGTGCGTTTCTCGAACTCAGGCGAGTATTCGGCGCTGGTGGCGGCTGGTTGCACGCGCCTCGTCAGTATACGTCAACGCAATCAGGCGTCAGCTGTCAGGCATCAGCTCTCAGCAATGCAGCAATCAGCGATGAAATGATTACAGGCGCTTGCCGCAATACGTCAACGCAGGCCGCGCTCTTTGAGCCATCGGGCGAGCAGGTCCGGCCACACCGACAGATCGGGGTTGTCGCGCGCCAGTCCGACGCCATGCCGTCCGTGCTGGAAAATGTGCATCTCGGCAGGAACGTTCGCGGCTCGCAGTGCGAGGTAGAACTGGACGCTGTTTTGCACGGGCACGGTCGCGTCGTCCGAGGTATGAAACAAGAACGCAGGCGGCGTATCTTTCGTTACCGCAAGTTCGCTTGAGAGCGACTGAATGAGTGCTGGATCAGGATTCTTTCCGAGCAGTGCATCTCGCGAGCCGCGGTGCAGAAACGGCTCTTTGAACGTGATCACGGGATAGGCGAGGATCATAAAGTCGGGACGCGAGTTTTCGCGCTCGATGGGATCGTTGCTGTCGGGCTTGCCTGAATCGAAGTGAGTGCCCGTCGATGAAGCAAGATGTCCGCCAGCCGAAAAGCCCCATACGCCGATTCGATGCGGATCTACTTTGTAGTCGGCCGCATGTGCGCGCACGTAGCGGATAGCCCGTTGCGCATCGCCTAGCTCAACAGGGTGATGATATTTCGGCCCGAGGCGATAGCGCAATACGAACGCCGTCATGCCGTAACTGTTGAGCCACGCTGCAACCTGCGCGCCTTCGTGATCCATGGCGAGATGGACATACCCGCCACCGGGAAAAACGATAACGGCTGTAGGCAGTTTCTGAGCGCCGTTGATGGGATAAATGGTCAGGCTCGGCGTGTCTGCTTCGGTGTCGCCCTGCGCGCCGGGCGCACCACCGGGCCACAGCAGAATGCGTTGCGGAAGCGCGATCTGGTACGTCGTTGGCGCTTGTGCAAACACGGCCGCCGAACTCGACAAAAGGATTGCAAATGCACGCAGCAGAAAAGGCATGTTGTACAGGTATCACAGGAACGGGCGGGGCTCGCATTCTGCCGCCCCGGAACCTGAATCGCGCCCGGGACGAAACGCACTGGTCCGCTCTCACGTATCACGCTATGGCTGTGTGCAGCCTGTTGTAAACGATGCGGGTTTTTTTGTCTTTATTTGTGGTTGTCTGCGGGGTATTGGCGGCGGACGATCCGGTTGTGTTTAAGAGCGACGTGGCAATGACGCGGATCGATGCGCAAGTGCTGGATCAGAACGGCCGGGCGGTGACGGGGCTGGATGTGAACGATTTTGTGTTGCGCATCAATGGACGCGTGACGCCGATCCGGAATTTCGCAAGCGAGAACATGCCGGTTGACATTCTCCTTCTGATCGACGTGAGCGGCAGTATGCAGCCGCATGTTGAACGGATTGCCTCAGCCGCCCAGCAGGCCTTTACGGTACTCAGTAGCAACGACCGGTTAGGCGTCATGGTTTTCGATACTCGTACACGGGTTCGTCTGCCGTTCAGGAGCGACCGCGATCAAGTCGCGCGTGAATTGAACAATCTGTTGCGGTCGGAGCGGTTTAATGGCGGCACCCACATCACTCATGCGCTATACGATGCCGCAGATTACGTCAGACGCGAGGCGCGGCCGAATGCCCGGCGAGCAATCGTGATTCTTACTGACGATGAGACGCAAGATGAGGAGGACGAGACCGGAGTGCAGCGGGCTCTGGCTCGCGTGAATGCCGTCCTCAGCTTTCTGCAAGCGCCGTATGAGCCTCCGGATGTATACGGTGGGCATCCGCGGGGCGGCTGGGGACGGAGGGGCGGCACTTGGCCGGGTGGTGGGTGGCCAGGCGGACGCGGTAACTGGCCGGGCGGAGGAGGCAATTGGCCGGGCGGCGGTGGTCCGGTGATCATCGGGCCTCGCGGGGGCCCGTACGGCAGGGGAGATCAATCACATTCGGCAGGGACGGCGGACATCGCGCGCGATTCCGGAGGCGACACGATGCAAGTGGACCAGGCGTCCGCGCTTGAGGACACGCTTGCGAGACTTCGGCACCGATATGCGCTTCACTTCTATTTCCCCGAACAAACGACTGCGGCCGATCAGCGCAACGTCGAGCTCGATTTGGCGCCGAGCGCGCGACTCAGATACGAGAATGCCGAAGTGCGTTACCGGCGCGTGTATCTTTCGGGCGGTGGCTCCGGCCAACAAGCGGAAGGCACAATCGTGACGCGCACGCAGCAGCCTGTCACGTATGACCCGGACCAAGTCTCATCCGAAAATGAGCAGACCGCGAAACGCCGTCCTGTAGCCGTGAACGAGGATTCAGGGCCGAACGTGAATACGGTGGATGCTGGGCCGAGCTCGGCGTCTCAGCAAAGCGGTTCCTCGACCGGGGCAGAATCGGGCGGAAATGCGCCTTCATCCACGACCTCTCAACCCGCGGCTCAAACCCGGCAGCGAGGCGGCTGGCCTTCGGTCAGCTCGAAATGGAACTGGATGAGCGAAAGCGGCGAGTAATTCGCGCTGCTAGGTGAGGCGCAGCCGGCGGTACAGGGAATCGATCACGGCTCTGGATTCCTTAATGCCCATCAGCGCTGTGCCTCCGAAGTAAACGATTCCGTAGACAGGTATTGCGACACTGGCGAGCAGGCGGCCATGAGTTGTTCCCAACGCCATCTTGCATAGGAACGCAAGAACACCGGCAAACACTGCGATCACCCAGAGCTTCGATAGGAAAGCCACCGGCATTCGAACGCGCCCGATTCTGTCGGTCAAAGCACGCCGCAGGAGTGCGAATTCGAGCCACCCGGCAATTCCCGCCGATGAAGTCAGTCCCGCGACTCCCCATCTCGGATCGAGGCCCAACCACGCGGGCAAACGTAGCGCAAACACATAGCCGAGAATGGTCGTGAGAAGTACGCGAACGATTGCGAAGCGCAGCGGCGTTCGTGTATCGAGCAGGGCGTAAAAAGCCGACGAGTACAGGCGGCCAAGGGAGCTGGCGAGCAGCCCAACTGCAGATCCGCCTAGCACCGACCAGACGTAGACCGCGTCGGCGTAGTGAAATTTTCCCGAGAGATAAACAGCGGCTGCAACGATGTCCCCGATGATCAGGAATGCGACGGCGGAGGGTATGACAAAGAACGCGATTCGGCGCAAGGCCGAGCTCATTCGGTTCCGCAGTGTGGCAGCAACTTCGTCAGGAGTGCCGATGGCGCTCGAGAGAGCCGGCAGTTCTGCGGCGGAAACCGACATACCGAACAAGCTGACGGGTAAGGTGGAGATGATCTGGCCGTAGCCGAGCGTAGAGACGGCAAGCGGTCCGAGAAAGCTCGCGATGATCTGATCGATGTAGGCACTGATTTGAACAACGCCCCGGCTGAGAAATACCGGACCGAAGTTACGAAGAACAGTTCTGACGTGCTCGGAAGCAGTATCAAGCACGGGCTGAAAGCCCGGGAGAAACTGAAGCACACGCGGCAGCTGTACCAGAAATTGGAGCGTGCTCCCCAGCACGGAAGCCCACGCCAGTACGACGACGATTCGTTCAGGCGCGTTGTTGCCGAAAACAACAAGCGCCGCG
>JAFAQG010000823.1 GCA_019246575.1 Acidobacteriaceae bacterium | reverse complement strand
CTGGCATGAAGGACATCCTGCGCCGGTATCAGCCGAACCGCCTGGAGGATCTGTGCGCTCTGAACGCGCTCTATCGCCCCGGACCGATCCAGGGCGGTATGATCCCCGACTTCATCGACCGCAAACACGGGCGCAAGCCCATCATCTATGACTTACCTGAGCTCGAGGAGATTCTCTCCGAAACTTACGGCGTGATCCTCTATCAGGAGCAGGTCATGCAAATTTCGAACAAGCTGGCCGGCTATTCACTCGGCGACGCCGACATCCTGCGGCGCGCCATGGGTAAGAAGAAGCCGGAAGAAATGGCCAAACAGCGTGCGCGGTTCATCGCCGGTGCGACGGAGCGCGGTTTCCCGCCGAAGAAGATCGCTAAGATCTTCGACCTTATGGAACAGTTCGCAGGCTACGGGTTCAACAAGTCGCACTCGGCGGCTTACGCCTACCTCGCCTATGTGACCGCCTATCTGAAGGCGCATTATTCTGTGGAGTTCATGTCAGCGCTATTAACTTCGGAGTCGGGCAACATGGACAAGACCGTGAAGTACATAAACGAATCTCGCGATATCGGGATTCGCGTACTTCCGCCCGATGTCAATGAGAGCGATTTTGACTTCACGCCCGCTCGGGACTCCATTCGTTTTGGTCTGGGCGCAGTCAAGAACGTGGGGCAAGGCGCGGTGGAAGCCATTGTTTCGGCCCGCGCGGCCGAGGGTCCCTATACGTCCCTTTACAATTTCTGCGAGCGCGCGAACCTTGGCAACGTGAATCGGCGCGTGATTGAGAGCCTCATCAAAGCGGGCGCATTCGATTCAACCGGAGCCAACAGGGCTCAGCTGGCGGAAGCTTTGGACCGCGCGATTGAATCCGGCCTGCGCGCGTGCCGCGATCGGGATATGGGCCAGCACGGCCTCTTTGCCCCGCTCGACGGAGCACACAAGACCGATAGCCCAATGGTCAACCTGCAAGACTGGACGATGGAGCAGAAGCTTGCCGGAGAAAAAGAAGTGCTCGGCATCTATGTCTCTGGCCATCCGCTCGAGCGTTTTAAAGATAAGATCGCGGATCTTGCGACTCACTTTACTGATACGATCGAGGATCTAGAACGCAATGCTGCGGTTTGCCTCTGCGGTATTCTGACGAACATTGTGCGGAAAACGAATCGGGAAGGGAAATACTGGGCATCCTTGAAAGTGGACGATCGCCGCGGCACGGCCGATGCGATGGTGTTCGCGAACCGGTATGAAGAACTCCTGCCCGCGATTAGAGAAGATGCCGCGGTGTTCGTGAGAGCCTCCGTTTTGCCGGAGGAAGGCGGTCCTCCGAAACTTTCTATCCAGGATCTGGTCTTTTTGGAGGACGCGCGTGTAGATTTGCCTTCTTTGATTTCTATACGTATCTGGTTGAAAGACGAAAACTCGATGGAAAAGGCTGAGGCCCTTAATCGACTGTTCGTGCGGAAAAGCGGTTCCACGGAGGTCCGCCTCAGGCTCGAGAAGCCGCGGGATTTTTCCGTGATTATGGACGTGAAATCAAGGGTGCATCCTGACCGCGAATTTCGGGCGGAGCTGGAAAGGATTTGCGGGCCTGAATCTATCGAAATTCTGGCGGTTTAAGCTATGACAGAAGATGCAGAAACCGAATTACAGGAACTGACTCTCGTCCCCGAACGCGCTCCCGTCGTCGAAGAAGCTAACGCGAACCCGAGTTGGCAACGCGTCCAGCTTGCGCGCCATCCGAAGCGCCCACAGTCGATCGACTACATTCGCGGTCTCATCACGAATTTTCAAGAGCTTCATGGCGACCGGTTTTTTGGCGATGACAAGTCGATCATTGCGGGAATGGGATTTTTCGAGGGCAAGCCCGTGATGACCATAGGTCAACAAAAGGGCCGCGATACAAAGGAAAAGCTGCTTAGAAATTTCGGCATGCCAAAGCCGGAAGGCTACCGCAAGGCACTACGGCTGATGACGCTCGCCGCAAAATTTCGGCGGCCAATCGTGACCCTGATTGACACCTCCGGTGCGTATCCTGGGATTGACGCTGAGGAGCGAGGGCAAGCGGAAGCGATCGCGTACAACCTTCGCGAGATGTCACGACTTCCCGCGCCGATCATCAGTATCGTGATCGGAGAGGGCGGTAGTGGAGGAGCACTTGGAATCGGCGTCGCGAATCGTGTGTACATGCTCGAAAATGCCTACTACAGCGTCATCTCACCGGAGAGTTGTGCGGCCATCATTTATCGCGATTCGGGAAAAGCGCCAGAGGCAGCAGCGGCTTTGCGTCTGACCGCGGATGAGTTGCTCCGAATGGGCGTGATCGACGGCATCATTCCTGAACCCGAAGGGGGCGCCCACTTGGCGCCGGAAGCTGCAGTTCAATCCGTCCGAGACACGCTCAAACGCGCGCTCGATGAACTTGCCACTCTCTCGCCGCAGCACCTCATCGAACATCGCTATGCCAAGTTCCGACAGATGGGCTCGTTCATTAGCGAGGGTTAGCTCTGAACAGAATCGGAATGATTATCGCCGCGTTCGTCATCGTACTTGCCGGGTTGATCGCCTACGCAACAGTGCACGGGCCGCGGTACCGCGTGAACGTCTGTATGGCATTCGACGGACGCTCGCGCTGCAAGACGGTATCGGCTAAAAGCGAGCTTTCCGCGGTACGATCTGCCGTTACGAACGCGTGTGCGGACATCGCATCCGGAGTGACACAGGTCATGAGCTGCGAACAGTCGCAGCCACAGAGTGTTACATGGATTAAACGGCCCGCGCGATGAACAGAATTGCCTAACTAGGCGACTGCATGAAGCTCTATCGCACTGTTCGTGGCTACCTGGTTGAGGAGAGCGACACGTTCTTTTCCTACGAGGATAGGGCGTGGGAAGCAACCTCTTGGGATGCACTCATCATCCGCACCGATCTTCCGCAAGTACTCGCGAACAGAATCAGCGGCCTTCAGAGAGTTCCTGAGCCGCCGCTCGCCGACATACTGCCGCCGATCGGCAACCAGGAGGTCTGGGCGGCCGGCGTTACTTACTATCGCAGCCGTGACGCACGTATAGAGGAGTCGAAATCAGCCGGAGGCGGCGATTTTTATGATCGCGTTTATAATGCCGACCGGCCGGAGCTTTTTTTCAAGGCTACCCCGCATCGTGTAGTCGGACCGGAAGACCGGGTCGCGATCCGCGATGATGCGTCCTGGTCTGTGCCGGAACCCGAGCTGACGTTGGTGGTCGCGCCCACTGGAAAAATCGTCGGCTACACGATCGGCAACGACATGAGTTCTCGCGACATCGAAGGCGAGAATCCGCTCTATTTGCCGCAGGCGAAACTTTACGACCGAAGTTGTGCACTCGGCCCGTGTATCCTCGTGCGCGACTCACCGCTGCAGCCGGAAACGGAAATCCGCCTCGAAATCGTGCGTGACGGCCGAATCGAATTTTCCGGGTCAACAACGCTCAACGCAATGAAACGCGATCCGGCGGATCTCGTGCGATATCTCTTCCGAAACAATCGGTTCCCCGCAGGCTGTTTTCTACTTACCGGAACGGGCATCGTGCCTCCCGATTCCTTCACGCTGAAACAGAACGACGAGATCCGCATCACGATCCCGCCTATAGGAACTCTGATTAATTACGTCGGCTAATGACCGCCACAAAGGTGTCACATGCAATTTCACGGGAAGAACTTTATCGGATCCCAGCTCTCCGCTGTCGGCGAGGCGTGTATTTCGGGTTTCGATCCACGGCAAGGCAAAAAACTCGACCAATCTTATTACCAGGCAACCAGCGGCGAAATCGACCGGGCTATCAGGCTTGCACAGCAGGCTTTTGTCTCGCTCAGGGAGACTCCGCCGGAGCGCATGGCGAGTTTTCTCGATACAGTCGCAAGCGAAATCGAAGCGCTTGGGGATGCGTTGATCGAACAGGCTTCGATCGAATCGGGTCTGCCCACTGAAAGGCTGACCGGCGAGCGAGCGCGAACCGCCAATCAGCTCCGGCTGTTTGCGACTGTGGTGAGAGAAGGCTCATTTGTGGATGCGCGTATCGATACCGCGCTGCCCGACCGTAAGCCTTTGCCGCGTCCCGATCTGCGCAGAATGCTGATTCCAATCGGGCCCGTTGTTGTCTTTGGAGCGAGCAACTTCCCTTTGGCTTTTTCGGTTGCCGGTGGAGATACTGCGTCAGCATTCGCGGCAAAAAATCCCGTCATAGTCAAGGCGCACCCTGCTCACCCTGGCACCTGC
>JAFAQG010000819.1 GCA_019246575.1 Acidobacteriaceae bacterium | reverse complement strand
ATCCACCCACGCAAAGCTCGATACTCCGCCCGGCACTTGACGCCGAACGCAAATAGTTGTCCGTGCGCTTTGGCACACCTGATCCAGCTTCACAGGGTCTTGAGAAACGCGATCAGGTCTCTTCTTTGCGCGTCGGAAAGAGCCAGTCCAAAAGCATGCCCCTTCACGGCGAAAGTTCTGGCGCCGTAAGGCCTAAATCCGGTAGGCACATAGTCGTCGCGCAGCCGTTTGGGATCGAACCAATCTTCGAGCGTCGCGCACCACCCGCTATGGCCGAACATGCTGCGGTACCAAACGCCCTTTAGTGACGGCACTTTGTAGTAGCCGGTCCCTCGCCTGGTCTTAAGAGCCAGATCGGCGTCGGTCCCCACCCGCACAGCAAGAATGTCGTATTTCGTCACATGGTCGGCGGGAACTCTGAAACCGTCGACGGGCGTCAACTTATTGTTCGTATAGAGAGGGGGCGTGTGGCAGCTTGCGCAGCCCTCGTTCTCAAATACCCTCTGCCCGCGCACGGCCGCACTGTCGAACCGGTTCGGATTCTCAGGCGGTTTCAGCGAGTAGATATACAGCGCTAAAGCGTAAAGTTGATCATCACCGTACCTTCCTCCGACAGCCACCGGATCCTCCGGATCAGGCAGCTTCTTGAAGTTGGGTAGATCCGCGGGAATAAAGCCGTCATAACTGGCGAGGGAATCGGCCCCCTGATTCAGGGCCGCGTAACGCATCAGGTCTACAGCGGAGTACTGCCGGTGAAGGCCTGTGTGGTCCAGGTAATGGCGATCCTGAACGCCAATCAGATCCGGTACCTGAACGGGACTAAACGGGCTGGATCGATGCCGCGGCACAACGCCCGGTGGCATTGCTCCGTACATTGCGTCTAACTGTTCAGGGGACATCGTCCTTTGCCGGTCGATCGGATCGGGATCGAGCCACGGCATCGCATACATCTGCCGGTTGAACAAGAAAAGAAGACCTGCCGGGATGCGAGGTTTGGGCGAATTGAGTGGTGGCGCGGCCTGGTTAAACGGGAAATTCCCTTGTGCGCCCTTCAAAAGCGCGCCTCCTCGCATCACACGCGTGTGACACATCGCGCACGAGAAGGAACCTAGTTCAACCCTCCCTTTTTGGCGCACAACGTAGTGCAGAAATGGCAGAACTCCATCCGGGGTGAGCGGCATTTCACTCCTCCGGTACCATTCCTCGTTCCTGACATCAGGCAGCGCGTACAGACCCTGATCCTCCGAATACGTGATAGCAGCACTGAACACCATCTCTCCCGCTCTGATCCAATCCTGTTCGGTTCGAAGCGCAGGCGCGTGTACGGCGCCATCCCAGATGATCACCGGCTCTTTTTTCTTCAATTCCTCCATGTAACCGGCGGGCTCGCGGCCGGGAGCATATACGGGGTACTGCTGATAGACCGGCCGTATTGGGATCCTGTAGTAGTAATCGGCGGAGACATGCTTTGGGGATCCGATTGGGTTGGCAAGCGGGATTTCCACCCCGTTCATCACCTTGTCGTCCCAGGTTGCCGGAACTGCAAATCGCTTCTGCTGCTGTGCATCTTCGGCCTGGACCGGAATTATGGAAGCCGAGACAAGAAATCCAGCGCAAAGAACCGTCGGGAGCTTTCCCCAAAGGCTGGTCATCGCAAGCGGGTTCATCGTGCATCCTCCCAGATGGAAGTCAACCCAAGTATAGACAGACTGTCAATTCTTTGGCCTAGTAAATTTGCGCCAATTTTGTGGCGATTCAGGTTAGAGCTGAAGAAGGTCAGTATCTGGTTGCGGCGTGGAATCTATTTGCGGTCCAAGCACAGCCTCGGCGCTCACGAGAAGACTTGTGGGCGCTTCTCCGGAGAGCTGCTTGAAATCGTGAATCATGTGCATCTGATCGTGATACCCAAATTGGTGGGCAACCGTCATCCATGAAAGGTGGGGTGATGCGGCCTTGGTCTTGAGCGCCGATTCGAATCGAACTATCCGCGAATAGAGTTTGGGGGATACGCCGATGCGTTGCTGGAACATCCGCTGAAAACTGCGCATGCTGAGGCCGGTGTGCTGTACAAGAGACTCAATCCGGCACGCACCATGATTCAGTGCAATCTCATTTGCCGCCAGTTCGATCGAGCAGGCGGCATGCGCTCTGGAACTCTGCGCAATTATGAATCGATCCGCAATTTGCACGCGTTTCTGAAAGTTGCGCGCATTGCCCAGCTCTTCTCTGAGTGCCGAGATGCCCACGCCCAGCACGGCATGTGCCGCGTCGTCGCGATTGATAGTCTCGGCCGCCGGTAATCCGAACAGGCGATGAATTGCGGATGGCCGGAAGGCGATGACGAACGTCTCGACATCACCACGGATCACCAACTGGCACCGCTGGTGCGTCTGTGGTCCTATGAAGGCAGCGGATTCAGCGGTCCGCGTCACATCCATACCATAGAAACGGACACCCACCGGGCCTCCGAACTGGAAACTGATCATGTGTGCCGCCCGCGCCGGCACAGGGTGTATGAGGACGGTCGAGCCTAATTGCGCCTCACGTTGCAAGTATTGCTGAACAAATTGCCCTGCTGCGTTCGAAGGTTTACCGGAGCGGCTGAGGTGCATGGCTTATACGAGACACTTTCCAGACATCGGTGCCGGTCAATGGCGGCGTACCGGTCACAGAGGCGATGCGTCCTCGTCATGAGCACCGATGCATTGGCAATCAAGCATCGGAGACACCGGCGATCAGCGTCGCGTTACGGTCGAGCAAGCGTAACCACCTTCGGCCGGGTTCTCGCAGACCTGCGCCTCCGCCCTCCCGCCGCAGTTGACATTATACACTTGATGCCCCTCACCTATCAGCGCCAGTGGACCTCCAGCGCCGTTTGGGAAACGGCGTTGGCGGGCACCGCTCAAGCGACTCGGATGTGTAGTCTCGGTGATGTGCCTGCTTTCGGATTGGTCCCGGATCACGCGCAAACCGGAAGTTGAACCGCCCCAACCTCGCGAGTTGCCCCCCGCAGGGCATCTGAGTCGCCGGTGCCCGGCGCGTCGTCCCGCTGCAATACGCCGCGCACCCTGGATTCACGGGTTCTTCTTTCCTAGCCAGTTGGGCTTCCGCTTCGAGTATGAGCCGCTGCTGTCAAGCCCAGCCAAACGTCGGGACCGAGCGCAACGATTTCGGTGTCCTGTCCACCTCTTGCGACCCAGCCTAATTTCCTTTTGCAACCAGTTGCAGTTTCGGTCCGCTACTTTCTCGTGTCAGCCGCGCCTCGCGTTATACTCACTAACAGAGAGCGCCCGTTTTCCATTTCACGCTGAACCAACACAACCTCAACTCGCGTGTTTCGGTGTTGGAGCCTGCAGTCGTTAAGAATGGCATTGCGCACACAAGCAAAGAGGTAGGCTTTTTTGTCTGTGGCCCGGCTCAGGTTCCCGTTCTCCATCAACTTCAGGAACACTTGCTGAAGCGCATCTTGTGCGCGCACCGGGTCTCCCGAGAGCGCCGACGCGAACAACAGCAGAGCC
>JAFAQG010000585.1 GCA_019246575.1 Acidobacteriaceae bacterium | reverse complement strand
CGGCTCCGCTGATTGCCGCTCCTCAGCGGCGCGATGCGGCCGCGTTGCAGACGCTGGGCAAGCACATAATGGACGAGTTTCGCGGTCGTGACGACGATATGCAGCGCACGTTACAGCGAATCGCCGTCCAAACCGACGACACCTTGACCAGAACGCTGGGATGGCTGATCGGATTCGGAATCATCGCGGAACTGGGAGTCTTCGCGTTCGGCCTGACGAGTTCGCTCGCTGCCGAACGCGCGGAGCGACAGCGCCGCCTGTATGAGAACGAAAAGCGGATCGCCGACACCCTGCAGGCGGCCTTTTTTCAGCCGTCGCTGCCGCAACTGCCGCAGCTCGGCCTGCACGGAAGTTACGTGCCGGCGGAAGAGCATACGTCGATCGGCGGCGACTGGTACGATGCCTTCATCGTCCGCGAGGGGCAACTGTTCTTCAGCATCGGTGACGTGACCGGCCACGGCTTGGACGCCGCCGTGACGATGAGCCGCGCACGGCAGTCGCTGATCGTCAACGCGATGCGCGAGTCCGATCCGGCAAAGATATTGGAGTGGACCAACAATGCGCTCGTGGTACAAGCCGATCGCATCGTGACCGCCATATGCGGCTTTGTGGACCTGCGCTCGCTCGAGATACGTTATGCAACCGCAGGGCATCCGCCGCCCGTTATGGCGCACGTCGAACAGCCGGCGCGGTTTTTGTCCTACGGCGGCCTGCCGCTTGCGGTGGAACGCTACGCAAGCTTTGAAACGTTTCGCGAAGGTGCGACGGGCGGCGCTCTGCTCGTTCTCTACACGGACGGTTTGATCGAGTACAAACGCAATCTTTCGGCTGCCGAGACGCAGCTGCTCAGCGTTGCTGATGAAATCGTGCAGTCCGGCCAGATAGACGATCCGTCGGCATTCATTCGTACGCGGTTTTTCGAGCAAGCCAGTCCCGCGGACGACGTGGCGGTCCTCGCGATAAGCTTCCGGCAGCTGATCCCCGACAGGCCGCCCGAAGCGCTCTTGAGCGCGGTGCAGGTCGCAGGCGGCCGCGTTGAAGCAGATATGCGCCCGTAGCTCAATCGGATAGAGTTCTTGGCTTCGAACCAAGCGGTTGGGGGTTCGAGTCCCTCCGGGCGCGATCCAGATCCTCGGTGGCGCAAAGTCTTGCGTCTTCAAGCCGGCTACTACGTTGCTACGGGAATCAGCCCGCTTGTTTCGCGGCGCGCATTTGAAGCGGTTACGGGCCGTAAGCAAGACTGGTGGCTGGTGCAGATGGTCGGCTTGTTGGCCGCGACGAACGGCATCGCAATCTGGATCGGCAGCACCAAGAGCCAACCATCGCGTGAAACCGTTGCGCTCGCGCAACTTTCGGCCGTGTCATTCGGCGTTATCGACGTCGTGTACGCGCTGCGCCGCCGCATCTCGCCCGTCTATCTGTTGGACGCGCTCTTTGAAGCTGCCGTCTTTCTCGCAATCTATCGGTCTTGTCATCCTGAGTAGCGGCGAATGCCGCGTGTCGAAGGACGGAGGTGTTCATGCCTCCAACAGCTGGCGCATGATAAGCAAAGTGAACTTGCACGACGCGTTCAGAAAATTCGATGAATATTACGACCCGAAGATCGCGGGCCAGATAAACGACATGTATCTAAAGCTTGTGAAATTTCGCGGCGAGTTCACGTGGCACCATCACAAGAATGAAGACGAATTGTTTCTTGTCAATAAGGGCAAGTTTACGATGAAACTGCGCACCGGCGACATCGAAGTGTGTGAAAACGAGTTCATCATCGTACCGCGAGGCGTGGAGCACTGCCCTTATGCAGAGAACGAATGCTCCGTCATTCTGCTGGAGCCGAAAACGACGCTAAACACCGGGAACGTGCGGAACGAGCTGACCCGCACGTCGTTAGAGACGCTCGGCAGCAAGTGACCTAAGCTGCGCGAGAATCGAGCCGCTCCAAACTGCGGTAGTGGATCGCTTCGGCAACATGCTCCGTACGAATCGGAGTGCTTTCCGCAAGGTCGGCTATCGTGCGTGCTGCACGCGCGATACGGTCGAGCGCACGAGCGGAAAATTGGCGTTTAGCGCTCGCATGCGCCAGCAACTGCATCGCGCCGGAGTCGAGCTCACAGTGGGTTCGGATGGCATTGGATGGAATTTCGGCGTTGCAGGCGTACGGCGCACCGCTGAAACGGCGCGCTTGACGCTCCCGCGCTGCCATGACGCGTTCGCGAATTTTTGCCGAACGCTCCGCAGATTCGGCGCGCACCATGTCGTCGAACGGTACGCGGGAGATCTCGATCTGCAAGTCGATGCGATCGAGCAACGGTCCGGAGAGCTTCGAAACATACCGGCTGACGGCTGCGTCATCGCAACGGCACTCCGAGCTTCGCGTGCCGCGGTACCCGCATGGGCATGGGTTCATCGATGCGACTAACGTGAAACGCGCAGGATACGTGAACGTGCCGGCCGAGCGCGCGATGGTGACCGCGCCTTCCTCCAAGGGCTGCCGCATCACTTCGATGGCAGAGCGCGTAAACTCGGGAAGCTCGTCGAGGAAAAGCACGCCGTGATGCGCCAAGCTGATCTCGCCGGGTTTGACGATGCCCGCGCCGCCGCCGACGAGCGCTGTTTGACTGATCGTATGGTGCGGAAAGCGGAACGGACGCTCGCGCACGATCGACGCGTGCGCTCCGAGCAGTCCCGCGACGCTGTAGATCTTCGTTACTTCCAGCGCTTGCGCGGACGTCATCGGCGGAAGAATTGAGGGCAGACGGCGGGCGAGCATCGTCTTTCCGCATCCGGGCGGTCCGACGAAGATCACGTTGTGGCCGCCGCCGGCTGCGATCTCCAATGCCCGCTTCGCCGCGACTTGCCCCCGCACGTCCGCAAAGTCAGCATGCACGATCTCTTTGCCGGGGGGAAGCTGCGCACGTCCGTGGATGCGCCACTTTGCGCCGTGGCCTAAAACGACGCTGACCGCCGAATGGAGCGAGTCAACCGGATAGAGCTCGACGCCCTCGACCAGCGCAGCTTCGTCGGCATTGTCGCGTGGAACGATCAGTTTTGGAAAACCGGCGTTGCACGCACCAAGCACCATCGGAAGAATGCCGTTCACCGGTCGCAACGTGCCGTCGAGCGCGAGTTCACCGAGTGCAGCGTACGACTGCAAGGCGTTACGATCGATCTGCTCATCGATCCCGAGTAGTGCGAGGGCTATGGGTAGGTCGAAAGACGGCCCTTCTTTACGAATATCGGCCGGTGACAGATTGACGAGCAGGCGGCCCGGCGGGTATGCAAACCCGGAATTGAAAATTGCGGCCCGCACGCGTTCCCGCGCTTCGGAGAGCGCACGGTCAGGAAGCCCAATGATCGCGAGGGCCGGGGTTCCGGGCGAGCTGTCGGCTTCGACCCGAACGACATAGCCGTCGATGCCCAGCATCGCGGCCGAAAACGCAACACAAAGCATCGAACGCCT
>JAFAQG010000885.1 GCA_019246575.1 Acidobacteriaceae bacterium | reverse complement strand
ATTCAGCACTGAGCTGGCGCGAGGAAGATTGTAAGTCCAGTAAATACGAACAATGTGCGTGTGGTCGTACCCGGCTTCGGCGTAGTTCCAGATCTTCTGGCTAACAACGGAGCTGACGTCTGCGCCGGTGCTGGAATCGCTGTCCGCGTAATCCATGGCTTTGGACCAGGTCCATACGAGTCCGTAAGTGAGGTTGTTTTTGTATCTGCGCCGGAGTTGCGTTTGGAGCGAGTGATAACTGGAGCTGACGCAGTAGCAATAGTAATCGATTCCGCCATAGCCGGTGTAAGGCCGGACAAAGGAAGAGGGCAGCGGCTTGCCGTTGGTCGGGTCCTGGTTTTGCGGCTGGAAATCGGTGCCTAATTGCGTAGCATTGACGTCTTCGCGCGCGATGAGATGACGTCCGAGCGCACCGACGTAGGCGACATCGAGGACAGTCCCGAAACCGATCTCGCGCTGGATGCCGAAGCTGAAATTCATGGTTAGCTGCACGTGCCGCTGCGGGTCGATGCCTTGAATCGTGCCCGGGAAGAGGAGGCCTTTGGAGTTGATAAACGATTGGACGGTCGTGTACTCGATGGCGGGGTTGGCTTGAATGGGCTCCGTGTATTCGATACCGTTCGAAAAGTTGTCGCGCTCGTGCGTATCATAGAAAAATCCGCCTCCGCCGCGAATAACTGTCTTGCCGTCGCCGACAGGATCCCAGGCAAAGCTCAAGCGCGGCATGGTTTTAATTCCATCGGTGTAGCGCAGGCCGCGTGGATAGCTCGGGTCGGTGAGGCGGTTGACGATTCCGTTGTACGGATTACCTGCTTCGGGAGCGATGGCGCCGACATCTGTGACAGCCACGACTTGGCGCGTGATGGGGTCGAAGCCCATACGTTTGCCGTTCACCAGAATGGGTTGGATGAGCTGAACTCTTTGTTGCGGGTTCCAAAGCGAAGGCAGGAACCCGGCTTCCTGGTTTTGATTACTGTGCCACGGTGTGGACCAGCCGAAGCGGAGACCGTAATCGAGAGAGAAGCTACGGCTGATTTTCCAGGTATCTTGCGCATACCAATCCAAGCCGGTGTTGAATTCATACATGGCAGGCCTGGTGGTGGTCTCGGTGTAGGAAGTCAGAATGCCGAAGAGCGCGTTGCTGTAAGGGTAGCCGGTATCTTGCGGGTTATTGGAATCGGAGGCGAAGTTCATGGTGCCGGCGAAATTCGAGGCATTGAGGCCTTTCATGGCGGCCCAATACTCGGCGTAGAAGCCGGCCTTGAAGGTATGCTGGCCGCTTACTTTTGTGATGCCCTCGTCGGTGTTGTACGTGTTCTCGACGCCTCTTAAAGGGAAGCGCGAGGCATAAGTGGGATTAGCGGGATTGGACACGCCGCTTCCGAACGTGGCCGCTGGAACGAGGTTGTAGGGGTTGATAGAGGGATTGAATTGCGGGATATCGACTCCCGTTGCGGTGCGGCTCTTGGCGGCGACTTCGGCGTGGCTTAGCGGAGGGCCGTTTTCGGTGAAGCGTTGAAAGCCAAGGTTAGCTTCGAGCACGGTGGTGGGACTGAAGATGTGCGTGACAGATAAATTCGCCGATGGAGTCTGGGCTGTATAGTGGTCCGGCAGCCATCCCCAGGACGAATTACCCGCCGAAACCGCCGCGCCCTGCTGGTCCTCCCACCAGTAATTGAACTTCGCAAACATCAGCGTATTGTCGGCGATGTTGTAATCGACCCGGGCGATGTCGAGGTGCTTGGGGACGCTGAGGCTCTCTTCATAGACATAGTTATACGCGCCCTTGCTGATAGCGGTATTGCTGAAATTCGGCAGCGGCAACAAATTCAAATACTTCTGCATGGAAGGGGCGATTTGCGACGGCTGCATGATGTTGCCGGGGAGCGCTTTCCCGGTAGACGGGTCCTTGACGGTTTTGCCGGACTGGGTGAAATTGCCTTGCCGCTCCAAGGCTGTGGGGACCGTGACATCCTGTTCCGGCTTCGGGCGTTTTTCGCCGATGACTTCCGCATCGAAGAAGAAGAATAACTTCTTGCGCGAGGTATTGAACAAACGCGGGATCATGACAGGTCCGCCGAGATAGCCGCCGGCGTAATTCACACGATATTCCTGTCTGGGCAGACCCTTCAGATTGTTGAAGAAATTGTTGGCGTTAAACGCTTCGTTGCGGTCGTAGTAATAGAGTGCGCCGTGAAACTGCTGGGTTCCGCTTTTAGTAACGGCAAGGACAGTGGCGCCAGAGTTGCGACCGTACTCGGCATCGAAGTTGCTGACTTTGACATCGACCGTCTGGACGGCGTCGAGGCTGACGGTGGTGTTGGTGTTGCCTCCATTGCTGTTCAGGGCAGTGATGCCGTCGATTGCAATGTTGTTGTTAGTGGTGCGGCCGCCGAGCACATTCAAGGTGGTATTGCCGGTGAAGCTTTGGACATCGGCGCCTGCATTCGCGACGACGCCGGGCTGTAATTCGGCGAATTGAGTAAAGTCGCGGTTCAGCACGGTGAGTTGCTGAATCTCCTGGCTGGTAATGATGCCGGACCGCTCCCCGTTGGCGGTCTGGACGTTCGAGCCCTGGGCGGTGACCTCAACCAGCGTCTTTTGAGACCCGACTTCGAGCTTGAGGTTGCCAACGGCGAGATTGTCGCCGGGTGTTAATTCCATATGCGTTTTCTGGAAGGTCTTGAAGCCCGGGTGATCGACGGTGACCGAGTAAACGCCGGGGTTGACGGCGCTGAAAGTAAAGCTGCCCCGCTCATCGGTGCTGGCGGTACGAGCGGAAGTGGTGGCTTCGGATGCGAGCTTGACGGCGGCGCCGGAAACAGGCGCTCCCGAAATATCGCTGACGGAGCCCGTGATCGAGCCGGACACCGATTGTGCGGCGGCGATGGCCGGGAGGAAGAGACAGGTACAGAGAGCGAGGTAACGCGACATGGGGGCCCCTTTCCAAACAACATCTAGGTGCGTGCACCGGATGTCGATTGGTGTGACTATAGCGCTACAATTTACGATTGTCAATGCGCCCGCCAAATGGGAGGAGGCTTTCATCGGAGGGTTTCATGAGAACACTTGTTCTTTTTCTTGCGCTTCCTGCGGTGCACGCCGTCACCGGCCTGACCGGGAATTGGGCGGTTCGTGATCCTCGCCGAGACGGAACCGAACGGCGCACCTATCCGGACCTGAAGCAGGAAGGCTCTCGCATTACAGGCCACATCCGTACCGGCCAGTTTTATTACACGGTAACGGAAAGCGCCCGTGATGCCGCATGACGGGCGACATTCATGACACTTGGGATTCCATGTCGAACATCGGGTTCAGTCGGAGTGACATTGCTCAATACGCCGGTCCCGGTCACTGGAACGATCCGGACATGCTGGAGGTCGACAACGCGGGCATGAACACCAGCGAATATAAAACGCACATGAGTCTCTGGGCGATCCTGGCAGCACCGCTGCTGGCGGGGCAACGACCTGCAACACATGTCGGAGGACATTCGCGAAATCCTGACTAACCGCGACGTGATTGCAGTGGATCAAGATCCGGCCGGGAAGCAGGGCACCAGGCTCTCCCAATCGGGTGACAGTGAGATCTGGGTCAGAGAACTTGTAGACGGGTCGAAAGCAGTAGGTTTAATTTAATCCCGCATCCGGCACTTCCAACATGACGTTGAAATGGGCGGATCTCGGCCTTTCTCAACCACCCAAGAAGGTACGTGATCTTTGGCTTGCTAACGAGCCGGCAGTGCCGGGGCGGGAATTCTCTCCTCCGTGCCCCACATGGGGTCGTAATGCTCCGCGTCTCTCAATAAATGTTTGAAGCCTCAGTCACAATGAGGCGACCAACCGCGACTCGCAGCGACGCGGGGTACGCTGTGCGTCGGTAGAGACTGCGGCGCAGAACCGCATACCAAAGGAGTTGGTCCCGTGTCTAAGATACCGTTTATTGGTTTAATGCCCACGCGGACACGAGGTTCGTTTTAAGCACCTCGACCGGATGCAGCCGTGGCGAAGCCCGGTTGAGCGACAGGCTCTGGCGGTGCTCTCATCCCGTACCATGAGTTGAGGGCGCCGTATTCGCAATAAGGAGTGTCTACTTGACTGTCCGCATGAAAGATATCGCCGATGACCTCGGTGTATCTTTAATGACCGTTTCGAAAGCGTTACGCGGGCACCTCGATATCAGCGAAGATACTCGGGAGCGTGTAGTGCGCCGCGCCCGCGAGCTCAGATATCAGCCGAACTGGGTCGCCCGCAGCCTCGCCACCCGCCGCACGTACATGGTGGGACTGGTGATTCCCGACCTCATGCATTCGTTCTTCGCGGAGGTCGCGACGGGGCTGAGCAAAGAGCTGTCGTCTATGGGTTACCAGATCGTGCTGGCTAATTCCGAGGAAGACGGCGACAGAGAGAGGCGCGAAATCGAGACGCTTCTGGCACGAAGCGTGGATGGCCTGGTGATTGCGTCCGCGCTGAAGGATTGGAGAACAGGGATGCCCCCGCCGTTACTTCGAGCAAAGTGCCGTACGTACTGATTGACCGTATGCCTCCACGAATGAAAGTAAATTATGTAGGAACCCGGGACGAGGAAGTGGGGGCGCTCGCGACGAAGCATCTGATAGAACAGGGCTGCACGAGGTTGGTTCATATTCGAGGCCCGGAGACGCCAAATAGTTTCCGGCGCATGGAAGGGTTTCAGGCTGTTGTGGAGAGCACCGGTCGGAGTTACTCCACTCAAATGGTCGCCATCGGAGGCCGGGACGACGCGGGCGGATACCTGGCGATGAAAAAACTGCTGGCACTGGAACAGCCGCCCGACGGTGTCTTCTGCTATAACGACCCCGTAGCGGCGGGAGCCTTACGGGCGATACTCGAGACGAAGCTGCGGGTGCCCGCAGGACATCGCCGTGATCGGCGCCGGCAACATTCATTATTCCGACTTGCTGCGGGTACCGCTCTCCACGGTCGATCAGGGCAGTTCCGTTATCGGCGAAACAGCGGGGAGAATTCTCATCGAGTGCATGGCCAGCAAAGTGCCGCCCCCACCCGAGCGCGCTCTGCTTGCGCCGCGCTTGATTGTTCGCGAGAGCAGTTGCAGGAAAGGATGCTAGACGGAATTTTTGCGTCGACGGTTGCTGGCCCAACAGTGCGGGACGGACCGGGAGAATAAGTTCGGAACCGAGTCGAGCGGGGCATTCAAAACACACGCTCTCGAACACCGTGTTTGATTATGCCACGCTCTGGCGCTCGCAGACCGTGGACTGCGGACTTGCAAGATGGGCCGGACTCAAGATACACGATTGCCAGTTACCCGCGGACAGAAGGCTAGAGACGGGAACAGATCAGCAATTCTCAAAGCACGCTGCGCGAGGCTCATGTTAGCGAATCGTGACGGGCCTGGTTGTCACGGCAGGCCCTTCTCCGGCCGGCGAGACCGCAGCCACGCTGAAGGTATATGTTTTTCGTGACTCAAGTCGATCGACGATATCGAACGTGGTGTGCCGGCCCTCCAACACAACGACGCGGCGCCCGCGGAACAATACCTTCCGGCCTCCGGGATTTACCGTGACGGCATAAGCAATGATGGGCGGCTTGCTCTCTGCTTCGGCTATCTGCGGAGCCCTAAAATGGATGCTGACCGCGTTCACGCCCGCGAAAGCATCGGCGTAGGACGGCGCACCGGGGCGGCTGACGGGCGTGTCGCTCACGCTTACAGGTAAGGACGGGAGAGATGCAACACTCGGGCCGGCCGCGTTGTTCGCCCTTACGGTGAAGGTATACAGGGTGCCCGCGCGCAGATCGGGCACCTCGACGTAGGCGTTCCGCGCGAACTTTTCGGCCGAGATTCGCACACCGGGCCCGTTATCGGCGGCTACGGTGTAGGAAGTAACCGGCGCACCCCCCGTATTCACGGGAGGACTCCAGGTCACGTACGCGGCCCGGTCTCCTGGCGCTGCCGCGACGCGGCCGGGAGCATCGGCGGGAGTAACTGCGCGGAGTTCCTTGTCCAGTATGTGGCGGAAGCCGGCTTGGAGACCTGCGTTCGCGAGAATGCCGGCAGGCGCTTGCGTAAGGGAGCTGATCAGGCGATTGTTTCTTTCGACGACGTTATCTTTATCGGAGTCATAATCTCCTTGCTGCCAGTAGTTATTCTCGATGACGAGAGGGTCGTTTGCCGCGCCGGATTGGCCATCGTAGTAATCTTTGTGCCTTGAACCCCAATTATCGAAGTTAGTGTTAAATATCACATTTTCGGAAATAGTCATGTTGCACGATCCGTTATCGCTGTAAATACCGTGTCCGCTACTAAACTGATCACGCACCACATTACCGGCAACCTTCTCGCCCGCCGCGAGCGACGGTCCGGTCAATCCCTGCGTGTAAATGCCGCCGCCATCTGAAAGAACCAACATGAAATCGAAGATCAGGTTATGGGCAACTACGTTATTCCGCGAGTTATTGGCTTGGCCGGCACGGCGGATCTTATCCGGCCATCCGCCCCAGCCGATGGAGATTCCAGCATACGGAAGATGATCGAGCTGATTGTGTTCAATCGTGGTATTTGCGGCGTATCCGACGACGATTGCAATGCCGCCGCGGTACTCGGCGCCGATAGAGTAGATGTGATTGTTCGCGATCCGGTTCTCGAAGGTAAAATTCTCGACGGGCGCGAGGGGGTCGTCGACGCCTCCCAGTTCTATCCCATTGCCGGAGATATCGGTGAAAACGCAGCCCTGCACTATATCGGAGCGCGATCCGTTTCCGAGGTCGAGACCGGCTGCGCCAAGATGCGCGAAAGTGTCAACGAGAAATTGGATGCGGCGATCATTTCGGAAACTAACATTGCCCGGCGTCTTGGTCCAGTTTCCGTACGGGCACGTGCCGTTCGGGACTAAGTCGCACAACCCCTGCCTGGCATAACCTTCCGGTCCTGAGATCGTATAATTCGCCTGGATTTCGGAAAATCCCTCGGCGGTACTGGGCATTAGCCAGGTTGCGTAGGAAAACTGGATTCCCGAGAAAGTAATGTCGTGAATGGGATTCCGCGGCGAGCCCACTCCCTCGATTAACGTTTCGAGAACGGGCGCTTCCACGTCGGCATGCGTCAGGTCCTCGCCTTTGCGAGGGACGTAGTAGATGATGCGGGTGCTGCGGTCGAAGTACCACTCGCCCGGTCTTCCGAGAAGTTCAAATGCATTCTCGACGAATGCCGGGTGGCGCCCGACGCTCCTGGGTCCGACGAGATTAGCAGTGCGTTTCCATTCGGGCAACATCGCGCGCCGGGTGGAGTTATTCCAGCAAGGCTGAGCCATGTGAATCTCCGCGCCATCAATACTCGCCACCGGGCAACGCGGTTCTGTCCACGAACCAAGTCCGACCGAGCCTTCCGACCAAACGGCGTTACCGCCGGTGTAGACGAACTCGATGTCGCCGGGATTTCGCCACGAGGCCATAGCCGGTTGACTTGCTGTATAGCCCGTCTCCGTCTGGTTCAGTTCGACCGGCAAGCGTCCTTGCGTGCGGCGGGCGCGCACTCCATCGACGTAAAGCTGACGGCTGTTTTGGAGCTGCGGCGGGGCAGGCGCGGACCACAGATTTCTGCTTGCGTCCGACAACTTCCAACCCGTGACTTGCACACCCCCGCTGATCAGCGGGTGCTCGCGCGGGAGAGCGGTATAGATGACGCGATGATTATGAGCGCCTGAATCGCGCGCGTCGAGCACCAAAGGCCTGGCAAGCCGGTAAACGCCACCGGCCAGGTAGACCTTGACGTCGCCAGTGGCGGCCGGAGTCATCGATCGGACCATAGCGCGGGCCCGTTCCAGAGTGGCCACTGGGCGGGCAGCCGTTCCAGGATTGCTGTCATTTCCCGAGGGCGATACGTAAACCTGAGCGGCAAGGGGGACCGCCGCGCAGATGACGAGACAAACGACC
>JAFAQG010000883.1 GCA_019246575.1 Acidobacteriaceae bacterium | reverse complement strand
GCACCGCTGTTCCACCGATAATAGTAAGGAATATCCGAGCTTCCGAGCACAATAGAGTCCGGAACGCCGAGCAGAAAGCTCGCAAACGCACTTCCGCCGTTTGACGAAACGGAACCCGGTGCGCCGGTATTATCTGTTTGAAGATATCGGAAATCGTAGTTTCCTCCCGCCAAGCTGTACAACGACTCGGTATTCAGTAAGGCACGAGAAAGATCGACGCCGAATTTCCATGTCATCCCCCCGCGCGTAACATATACGTTATCTGCAATTTCATACTGCTGCTCGAGGCTGTAGCCCAAGGTCGATGGCTGGTTGCCGATATTGGCCGGGCTGGTGCCCAAATCGTAAATATTGATCAATGGCAATCCACCTTTAGTCAAGCTGGGTAATCCATATTCAGTGCTCAGATTCTCTCCGGACTTCACGTCGAACTGCGGCGATAGCTGGCCGCTGAAGTTCGCGCGCGTGTACGCGAGCCGCAACTCATTCACCACTGTTGGGGAAAACGTCTGAGTATCGCTGATCGTGTATTGGCTCGACACACTATAGGTTCCGCTATTTCCATTCGTCGGATAATTCGGATCATCAACGGTTACACCGACGGCAGGCACCCGCGTCCAGCGGAAACTCATATGGTTCAAATCGCCAAAATTCTGGTCAATACGCGTATTGAACCGCAGCGAGTCATCGTTGAGCGTCTGATAAGTGACATAATTGTTCAGATATCCATTGCTGTTCAGGAAAGGTGCAGTATTTGCGCGCGGCACGTACTTCAACAGCTTGACGGCAACCGGATCCAGCATCGTTTGCGGGATTGTGTCGTTTGAGAAAGGACTATACCTGGCTCCGCTTGCGAGGGGCGTAATGACGAACTGGTTGTTCGGTAATTGCGTGAATTGGTTGTAAATGTGGACAGGACTGTTGCTCATAAACGCCGACGGAAACTGGTTATACAGGCTTAGCGGCGCCAGCATACTTATGCCCTTAATCTGCCCTAAATTGCTGAAATCGCCGCTACGCATGGCATCGGTGGGCACAAACGAGGACTGTAACTGCTTATTGCTCTGATATCGCGGCTCCCCTGAAAAAAAGAAGAACGTCTTGTCACGGCCGTTGTACAGCTTGGGAATGAGCACCGGTCCGCCTAACTGCCCGCTGAACTGATTCCAGCGCAGGTTGTTCACAGGACGGTTTTGTGTCGCTTGCGTGTAAGGAGCGGCGTTCAAAACCGGATTGCGCATGTACCACAGCGGCCATCCCATTGAAGTTGTTCGTCCCGGATTTCGTGGTTACGCTGATGATCCCGCCGCCGCTCTTGCCGTATTGAGCGTCGAAGCCGTTGGTCTGTACCGTGAATTCCTGCACGCTTTCGGGCGAGAACGAGACTGCTTCCCGCGCCAGTCCGACGCCCGTGTTACTAACTCCATCGGCGAGCATATTGGTGCTTCCGGCACGCCCGCCGTTCGCTTGTAAGTTATAGCCCGGCAACGGCGGCCCGCCTCCCAGTTGCGGATCTTCGGTATCCACGTCTCCGCTCACGTTCGGTACTGTTACTGCTAAATCGAGAACGCTGCGATTCGCCAGAGGCGTGTCCGTTAGCATCCGTTCCGAGATCGTTTGGCCCAGCGTTCCCGATTCGGTATTCACCAGCGGCGTTTTTTCTGTAACCTCGACCTTCGTTTCCACGTTGCCGGGCTGCAGCACGACGTTCGCCGTCGAAACGCTCGACGTATCCACCTTCACGTGGTCCATAATGCCCGTCTGGAAGCCCGTTGCCTGTACTTCGACCCGATACGTAACCGGTTCCAGGTTCTCCTGAATAAACGACCCCTTGCTGTTGGTCTTCAACTTCCGCGTTTCGTTCGTACCCTCGTTCACGATCGTGACCGACGCATCCGGCACGACAGCTCCGGTCGAATCGGTAACATTCCCGCTAATTCCGCCTCGATTTGTCTGCGCAAGAGAGCACGGCACACCGAACGCCATCAACGCGAGCGCGACAAAATACACGCGTCGCGAGAACTCTGAAAACATCCGCATGCTGTACATACTTACCTGACCTTTCGACGAAAGTTGGCGCGGGACGGGTCCAAAGCATTACCCGGGTCGCGATTTGCCAGTCAGAATACTGCGGTGACAAGGTTTCTGCCAAGCCACGGCATACAACCCTGGTACTGTTTTGTATTGCGAAACGAACCACGCGGGGTCTAACCTCTTGTCATGTATGGCGCTTTGCCGCGGTGACCGCCGCAGCAACGTCGCAGTTCAGCGGGCAACTACTGTTTCGCATTGCAAAACGGCGCTGTGATACAATATGTGCGCGGAAGCGCTCCGTTGCGAGGTTCGCATGAGAAAGGTTGCTGGTTCGCGAGATCCGTACCTCGTAAAGTCGGTTCTACACTCGTCTCAGCTGCTTTCCGCATTTAAAGGCATGGGAGAAGCTCTGCCGCTCCGCGAAATTGCCGCGCGCAGCAGTTTGCCGAAGAGCATGGCATTCCGCCTGCTTTACACACTCGAGCGCTGCGGGATGGTCGAAAAGGTCGGCGAGAACCTATATCGATCCTGCATCCGCCCGTTCAAGCCAAAACTGCATCGCATAGGTTATGCCGCGCAAGGGACCGATTACCAGTTTTCCCGCGACGTGTCTCTGAGCTTGCAGCGTGCCGCGACCGCTGAAGGCGTCGAGTTGATCTCCCTCGATAACCGCTACAATCCGAAGGTTGCTCAGAGAAACGCCGACTTACTGATACGCGAAAAAGTCGACCTGGTGATCGAGTTTCAAACCGATGAGACGATCGCGCCCATTGTGGCTGAGAAATACCGGCAGGCGAAGATTCCGCTAATCGCAATAGATATCCCTCATCCTGGCGCGACTTATTACGGTGCGAATAACTACGAAGCCGGGCTGATCGGCGGGCGTCATATGGGCCGCTGGGCAAAGCAGCACTGGAATTCGGAAGTAGACGAGATTATTCTCCTCGAACTTACAAGGGCGGGCAGTTTGCCGCGGATGCGGCTCACCGGGATGCTGGTGGGTATGAAGGAAGTCATCCCGAAGCTGGATGGGTGCCGGGTTATTTACCTGAACGGCGATGGGCAGTTCCGGGAGAGCTTGCAGGCGGTACGCGGCCACCTGCGCGGTATGCGTTCGAAAAATGTCCTCGTTGGCGCAATTAACGATGCAAGCGCGCTCGGCGCGCTGCGGGCGTTTCAAGAGGCCGGCCGTGCGCAATCATGCGCCGTTATGGGGCAAAATGCCTCTCCCGAGGGCCGCGCGGAATTGCGCGAGCCGGGGACGAGGTTCATAGGCTCTGTTGCCTATTTTTCGGAAAAATATGGTGACGACCTGATACGAGTTGCGCTCGATATTTTGAATCACCGATCGGTGCCCCCGGCCATCTTTGTCAAGCACCAACTGATTACAAAACAGACCGTAAATCACTATTATCCGAACGATGTCTTGACAATGGAGGCTTCGGTGCGTTTGGACGAGTACCCGTCCGGCTCCGTTTAGACGCAATCCGAAGCGAAAAGGGAACCTTAACGGTTCCCTTTCGTCGCGTCGATCGTGATCGACCCTAGAGTTGTGACCAGATAGTCCCCTTCTAATCGGGGCACTTGTCAGTATATCGCAGGCCCGGGTTCAACTTACTTTTTCGGCGATGGATTTCGCTTGCACAAACTGCAGTAAGTAGTCGGGACCGCCGGCTTTCGAATCCGTGCCCGACATGTTGAACCCGCCAAATGGATGAGCGCCGACCATTGCGCCCGTACACTTCCGATTGATATACAAATTTCCAACGAAGAACCGGCGTTTTGCTTCGGCAATCTTTTCCGGGTTGTTCGTGAACACTGCGCCGGTGAGTCCGTATTCCGAATCGTTCGCCAGTCTCAGAGCGTCTTCGAAATCGCGCGCTTTAGTTACCGCCAGCACCGGCCCAAAGATCTCTTCCTGAAAGATGCGGGCGTCCGGTCCAACATCGGCTATAACTGTCGGTTTGATGAAATAGCCTTCGCCATTCGCCGGTGCCCCGCCCGTGACGAGACGTCCTTCTTGCGTTCCTACTTCGATATATCCGAGTATCGACTCCTTCGCGCGCGAGTTGATTACCGGCCCCATATAGTTCCCCGGATCATCCGAAGCCCCGACACTTAACTGCTCGGCTCTGGATTTGAGCTTAGCCAGGAATTCGTCATACACTGCTTCATCGACAATCGCGCGCGAGCACGCCGAGCATTTTTGGCCCTGATAGCCGAAGGCCGAATAGAGAACGCCCAATACCGCTTGATCGATATTCGATTCGCGATCCACGATGATCGCATCCTTGCCGCCCATCTCTGCAATAACGCGCTTGATCCAAAGTTGGCCTTTGGGAGTTTTCGCCGCAAGCTCGTTGATGCGCAGGCCCACATCGCGCGATCCAGTGAACGAAATGAATCGCGTCTTCGGATGAGAGACCAGGATATCTCCAATCGCGCCGCCGCTGCCCGTCAGAAATGAAAAGCTTCCGGATGGGAATCCAGCCTCGATCAACGCTTCAGCGAATTTCGCAGCGATCGTCGGCGTGTCGCTCGAGGGCTTAATTACGACCGTGTTTCCAGTAACCAAGGCGGCGGTGGTCATGCCCACCAGGATTGCGAGCGGAAAATTCCAGGGCGGGATGATGATGCCTACACCAAGCGGCAGGTACGTGATTTCATCGCGCTCACCCGATAACTGCACCACGGGTTCGGGATGCGCAAGCCGAATGGCCTGGCGCGCGTAGTATTCGCAAAAGTCGATCGCCTCCGACACATCGGCCTCTGCCTCGGCCCACGTCTTCCCGGCTTCGTACACAAGCCACGCGTCGAATTCATACTTGCGGTCGCGGAAAATCGTGGCCAGCTGAAGCAGCAGATTAGCGCGATCTTCGATCGACCGCTCACACCATGTCGGGAAATATCGAAAGGCCGCGTCGACGGCATCGCGCGCATCCTGCTCGGACGCTTTCTGGTGAATACCGATGACCTCGGAAGGTCGCGAGGGGTTTAAGGATTCGAGCTTCGATTCGGATCTCCGCGCCTCACCTGCAATCGACAGCAGGTATTCCTTTCCGAACTCCGAACGCACCCTCTTCAGAGCGGCTCGCATCTTCTCAGCGTTGACGGGCTGAGTAAAGTCCGTATACGGCTCATTCGCGAACGGGGCGAGCTGCTCGATTTCGGCCGCCAGTGCAGGCATTTCGTTCCTTCTTTAAACTACGTCTTCGATCTTCTTCTCGGCGATGCGCCGGCCGCGCTCGAACAACTCCGCCGCCTCTTCCGCAATCTCTCGGCCGCGCTCATATAGCTCGCGTCCTTTGTCGATAATGTCCTGGCTGGATTCGCTGATCGCTTTCCGTCCACGCTCGGC
>JAFAQG010000872.1 GCA_019246575.1 Acidobacteriaceae bacterium | reverse complement strand
CGGCAACTGGCGCTCGATTACGATCGCGCTCGGCGGCTAAAGGACCAAGCTGGTGCGGCAAACGCGCGATAAGAACTATAGGCCCGAGCACGGGCCGAAAAGCGTCACGCCGCGCGATTAGCAGAGGCACGCTTGAGCTTGTCTAGCAAGATCTTCGATGGCGACCCCTTACACACAATTTCCTCGACGGACTGCATTTCGGGATAGTGGCGAAGGCGTTCGGGATCGACCCCGGTCAGGACAAAGATAATCAGTCCCGGCAATGACGCTTTCAATTCGCGGATCAGGCTCATGCCCGCGGTGGGGGTAGGGAGGCAGACGTCGATGACCGCACAATCGGGGTGATGCGCGAGAGCAAGGCGTAGCGCAGCCGGAGCGTCACCGGCACGCATGGTCTCGAATCCGTGATGGCCGAAGAGCATGCAGCGGACGATCAATTGATCCTGATCGTCGTCGACCACAAGAATCTTCATAGGCGATTTCAGTCAGCAAATTCGATCTGGGCAATGACGAGACGCGGCATCGCCTGATTCCAGGTATCCGGTAGGGTATCGAAAGCCAGCCGGAACGGGCGGGTTTGCCCCGACACAAGAGTTCCGCGGTTGCTCCTTTGCACGATGGGCACGCGCTCGCGATAGACTTCGCGGCCATCGATACCCGAAAAAATACAATTCACGTCGATGTGTTTGATCCGCCTCGGGCCCTTGTTGGTGATCTTGCCTTTAATCTCGACGACGCGCTGCTTCATGAAATTTTCCGCGGCGTCAATGTGAACATCGCTTAGCTCCAGGTTCGGGAGGTACGCAGTGGCTTCCGGCGACGGGCGGGGCGGCGGCGTTTTGGCCACGGGTCTGCTAAGGTAAACAACACCCGCGATCAAGACACACAGAAGCGTCGCGCCGATGACGATGACAGGGAGCGGAATACGCCGCGAAGTGGCGGTGAGGGATGCCATCCTCTATGCAAGTCTAAAACACGCGCACGAGCCCGGCACGGTGCGAACCGTTTTCCCCAAAATGCAAGTACAACGACTCGAAATGCCAACTGCCGGGCCCGGCTAACGCCGCTTTGAACCGCCGCGCCTGGCTGTCGATTTCTTCGATGCCGTCGATTTTCTTCCGCCCGCTCTGCCCGACGTCTGCTTCGATCCCGCCGACGTGCGGCCACTCGTCTGGCCGGCGGCAGATTTCTTCCGCGTGCCGCCACCGTCGCCTGCCGAGGCTTTTCTGGCGCCGCCTCCAGCTGATCTGGTTCCGCCTCTCTTGGTGGAAGCGCTCGATTTTTTCGAACTGCCGGCCGATGCTGTTTTCGATGCGGAACCACTGCGGCCACGTGTGCGCGAACTACGGCCTTCCGCAGTGGAGCCGCCGCCCGATGAAGCAGATTTCCGCGCTCTGCCTCCTCCTCCAGAAGCTTGAGAACCGCTGCTCCGTTTTGCGCCACCGGCGGACTCTCGCCCTCCGCTCCTTCCGCGTCCCGAGCTTTTCGCACCCGCCCCGCCACGGCGGCTGCCACGGCGTCCGCGCTGCTCGTTTGCTTGCGCCGTCTCGGCACTCACAATCTTGTTGAAGTTACTTTTCTGCCCGCCTGCGGTTTCTTCTTCGTACAGCAGTGCCAGGTTTCGCTCATCGAATTTTTCAAACCACTGTTCCCAGGAAATCGGCTCCAGGCTACCTTCGCCGCTGTATCCAGGGAAATCGATCCGAAGTATGCCGATGTCTTCGCGTGAGCCCGTGCCCATAACGTGCGCGGGCTTGCCGCCACGTTCTTCAGCCCACCTTCGAATCTCGTCGTGATCTTGTGTAGTCTGTGCTGCCATGATTCTCCCTTCAGGCTCCTCAGAATCGCGCAACATGGCATCTCAGCGTGACCGGATGACGTATTCCCTCGCGTGCTTTGGCCCTGCCAAACGCGCCTTGTTTGCGCTCTGTGCAACTACGATACCAGAAATTCAGGTCAAAACATAAGCAAGTGCAAGGTACACGATTCGCATCCACTGCACGACCCTTGACGCGACGAGCGCGACTTTGCGCGGCCGCGGCCGAATTAGGTTAACTCCCGAAACATCGCCGACTGAAGCGAGTCCCACTACCGAGCCTGCGAGACCCCGACGAAGCGAACCTAAGCAGGCCAGTGAGGAGTCAGTGACTATGAAACTTTTCAGCACGGAGTTCAACTCATTACAGGACCTGTTCGTGAATCAGATCGAGGACCTGTACGATGCCGAGCAACGTTTGACCAAGGCTCTGCCGCAGATGGCGGAGGCCGCAAATTCCAGTGCTCTGCGACAGGCATTCCAGCAGCACGCGACCGAAACCGAGGGACATGTTGCGCGCCTCGAATCCATTTTCAGACAGATTGGCATCGAACCAAAGCGGGAAACCTGTGATGCCATGAAAGGGCTGATCTCAGAAGGCCAGGAGATGATCAGCGCGAAAGGTGACCCGGACGTGAGAGATGCTGCGCTAATCGCCGCCGCACAGCGGGTTGAGCATTATGAAATTTCGGCTTATGGGACAGCGCGCACGTTCGCCAATCGACTGGGGCTGCGAGAAGCCGCCAATACCCTCCAGCAAACTTTGCAAGAAGAGTCGGCGACCGACGAGAAGCTGACGCAACTGGCCGAGAGCTCCGTAAACGTCCAAGCGCAAGCGACAAGTGCGAGCGCCACGACGGCAGCCGGTACGAGCCGCCTGTGATGCTGGGTTAGAGACGGCGAGCCGCGAGGCCCACCCTGGAAATTCGACAGTATTAAGACAAAGAGCGGCCTGGGTTGGATCCCGGCCGCTCTCGCTTTTTGGGCAGGCCTTCGTTTACCTGCTGGAGTGACCGCCGCCGCCCGAATGCGCGGCAGCGCCGCCGCCGGACCAGCCTCCACCGACATGAGCCGAAGGTGCAGGAGCTGCTGCCCCGGACGCACCGGAGCGCCCAGCCCAATTGCCGTCGTGATGCCAGGCGGCGGATCCTTGATTGCCGGACCACGCGCCGGAGTGGCCCGACCAGGTACCCGGATGGTTCGGCCAATTACCGGAGTGGTCGCCGCGGTAGGGCGTGCCGGAAGACGTGGTTAGACCGCTTGAGCCGTTATGCCCCCAGTTATGATTCGGGTTGACAACGACGGGCTGTCGCACGCCGTAAACGGGCGCATAGGCGACGGGCGCATAACTGACCCACCCGGGCGCGAAGAAACCATAACCAAACGGGCTGAAAAAAGCGCCGTCGCCGGGCAGCCAGGCCCAGGAATTGAACCCGCCATTCCAGTACCAGCCCGGTGCATACGCGCCGGGATAACCGAAACCAGCGCCAAAGAAGCCCGCTGAGTTGACATTGCGCGCCGTTGAATAGCTTGCCGCGGCTTCGTATTCGTCGCGAACCTTGCTCCAGGCGTAGAGATTATCTTCCCTCTTTTTGGCATCGAACTTCTCGGATTTTAACGCGCCGCCGATCACCGCCTGATGGTTCTTGGCAAGTTCAATGTTTTTACCTTCGTACTCCACGCGGGCCTTGCCTTCGAGGGTAGCGGCGAACGCCGGCTCATCCGCCGTGAACCGATACAGGCCGGTTTTCTGGATTCTAATCGTCGCGCCGTGGTCCACAATCTGAAGGTCGGTATCCTTTACCAATTGCGCGACCTCCACCATGGCCTCGCCTGCGGTGATTTCGACCTGCGTATTCGTGAGACTCGGCGATATCATTTTCACTTCGGTGTCGTTCCCGAGCCGCAGGAAGACCCCCGGTGTGAGTAACACCTCCGCTTTGCCGGCCTCCGTTGAAAGCGCGTCATTGGTCGCGAGGAATGTTTTTCCTGTGCTCTTCGCGGACACAGGCGTTCCGTTCATGTACACGGTCCCTTCGACGTAGTTGATAACGCCAGGCCGCGCCGAAATGGTATAGGCCTGAGGCATTGCGTACAAGCCGGCTACGAATAACCCGGCGAGGACCTTGGCCGGGGTGCGCCATACGCGGTTCATGTGGATTAACCCTCTTACTCGTTGGATGCACAGCGGGATTTAAGGTTCCCAGGTCTATGCGCGCGCTCTGACAGTATTCTACGCCTGTTTCTGGCCGCTCCGGCCGCCAGGCGTGCAACGTGTAGGCGGAAGGCAGCAAAGATTCTCACGGACCATCATACAATCGCACAGTGCCGCAGATTTTCATCAGCTACACGCATGTGAAGCCGGATGAGGATCTTGCGGCAGAGCTTTCGGCCTTCCTGGAGAACAACGGATTCGATGTCTTCCTTGATTCGAAGATCCGGCTCGGCCAGAATTGGGTCGAACAAATCGACGTTCAGCTCCGGAATTCGACGCATTTTGTCCCGCTACTCTCGGCGGCTTCGATCAAGAGCGACATGGTCCGGCGAGAGATCGCGATTGCTTACAAATTGAAGAAGGCGGACAAAATCACCATCCTGCCAGTGCGCCTCAGCGTGTCAGAGGAATTGCCGTACGAGCTCGGCGCATATCTGGATCTGATCCAGTACATCGTCTGGCGTCCGGGCGAATCATTCAATCGCATCTGCCGCGCTATTCTGGACGCAGCTCGCGGAGGAAGCGCTATCAGCGGCGCAACCGGTTCTCGATCCGCAGCGTTCGCAGCCCCGGAGCTCGAACGCCTCACCCTGCGCACTCAAGTGCTGACCCGTGGAGCCATCCTCGGCCGCGCGGGCCGGCGACTCGTACTGCACTTATCGCAAAGCTGGGGCGGCCTGAAAACGCGAAGCGCTTTGCTCGACAACATCTTGCGTTGGCAGATCCCAACTTCGCCGAAGTTCAATCCGATACTCGCAACCTGACCGCTTCCGGTACGGCATCCCATGTCCGATCAGTGCTTGATTTCGGAATTCAGGTTAAGTGGCGTTGAAGATGTACTCTACGCCAGATCTGCTTAGGGGTTGATTACGAAGAACCGGGAAGCGTCGAGGGTAAATGGCACGGCCTCGGAGATCGTGACTGTTTCGAATGGCTCCTGGACCACGGCGCTGCCGGACAAGCGCGCCGTGAAAGCGCTGGATCGCTTGGGATCGCAGATCCACACATGCGTGACGCCGTTACGGAGATAAAGCTCGGCTTTCTCTTCCACTCTGCGCCGCCGGTTGGCCGGGGAGAGTACCTCAACCACAAGCAAAGGGGCTACGGACAAGTAATCCCTGCTTTCGATGGCCCGCATCCAATCCTGTCTGCGCGTGACGAATAGATCCGGCGCAGGCATGCTGTTGGCCCGATCGAACCGGATGTTCGAGTTCTGCCTGACAACGTACTGGGAGTTCTTAAAGATCTCACCTAGGGCAAGAAGCACGTTATGCGTGACTTCTTGATGATGAGCTTTCGGTTGCGGCGACAGGACGATCTCTCCATTGATGAGCTCGTCCCGCAGCCCGGGATAGCCCTCGAACGCGAGGTATTGCTGAACGGTGATCGGCGGAGCCGCGGGTAGAGTTGCCACAACACCTCCTTTTTCAATTGTGCATCGGCCGGCGAAAACCGATGCTGGTTCCGTATCCTTTCCCACGTCTCACGGTAATACCAATTAGAGAGTCAAATTGACCCCGGAACAAGCGTTTGATGCTCACCATAAGGCTGTGTACCGGTTCGCCTATCGATTGCTCGGGCGCGCGGACCTTGCGGAGGACATAACTCAAGACTGTTTTATAGCTATTCTTCGCGACCACCAGGGCTGGAACGCGGAGCGCGGAGACATGCGGACGTATTTATTTTCGATTGCAAGAAATCTTGCATTCAAACGCTATCGCGACGATCACTCGGACCGGCAGGTGGATGAGAATTTAGCTGCGTCGATACCGGACGGACGGCCGCCGCAGGAGATTTCCGCTTTGGTTGCGCAGGCCGTGAATCAATTGCCCGACCTCCAGCGTGAAGCGTTCATTCTTTTCGAATATGAGGGATTTCAGCTTCACGAGATTGCCGCAATCGTGAAGGCCGATATCGGAACGGTGAAGTCGCGCCTGCACCGGGCAAGAGAGAAGCTGAAGCGCGTGTTGGCGCCATACAGAGGAATTGGGAGTTATCAAGATGCTTGCAAGTGAAGAATTAACGGATGCCGAACTGAACGAGATGCTTGGCGCCTGGATTGTTCCAGACCCGCCTCTCGGGCTGAAAAGGCGAGTGTTTTCGCACGCGCAAACCGCGGCGGTGGACGCACGCGTTTTTTGCTTCGAGATTCCCTCAGTCGAGCAGCCTTGGTACAAGTCGCTGATCTTAAATGTTCGCGACCTGATTCGTCCACCAAAGCTGCCGCCATTGCAGATCACTGCGAAGCCGGTCGAGGTCGGAACCATTTGGGCTCCGTATCGTGGCGGCCGAACACGATTCGGCGCGATCTCGCTGCTCATCCATGCGGCCGCTGTAGCACTGGTACTGGGAACATTTGGGCCGCAGGGGGTTCAAAAACGGATTCGCGATTTGGGCAGGATCGTTTACGTGCCCAACTACAAACCGAAGCTTCCGACCGCGGCACACAGGGAGCAAGGCGGCGGGGGCGGCGGAATGCACCAGCCGAGGCCCGCTGTTCGCGGGGCTGCCCCGCCCCAAGCACCCAAGCAGTTTACGGCGCCGGCGTTTGCCATTGAGCATCCGAAGCTACCCGACGTACCAAAGATCACCGCGCCCGCGCCCATGATCGTTGCCGAGAATTATGGCGATCTGATGAGCAAATTGATACAGCAGTCCGGCGGGCCCGGATCGCAAGGATTCGGTAGTGGGTCGGGCGGCGGTGTTGGTAGCGGCACGGGCGATGGCTTCGGCCCCGGCACGGGCGGCGGCACAGGCGGCGGGGCTTATCAAATCGGCGGCGATGTTTCGGCGCCGCAGATCCTGACGAAGATTGAGCCGGAGTACTCCGAAGAAGCGCGCAAAGCCAAGTACTCCGGTACCGTGCTGCTCTCAATCGTCGTGGACGAGCACGGGCTTCCACGGAACATCACCGTCATTCGCCCGCTCGGATTGGGTCTGGACCGGAAGGCGATTGAAGCTGTGTCTAAATGGCGCTTCCGCCCGGGTATGAAGGCCGGCCGACCGGTTCCGACCGTGGCGCAAGTGGAAGTGAATTTCCGGCTCTTGTAAAAAGCCGGTCGCTGACGCGTGCGGGCCGGCAAAACGTCTTAGAATCGCAGCTTCATCGAAAGCTGGATGGTGCGGGCCGGGTAGGCGGACGTGAGCGTGCCGAACGTGGCGTCCGAAACGTTCAGCGAAGATGACGGAAACGGTTGAAAGTTCACCGTATTGAATGCGTTCAGGAAATCCGCCCGGAATTGCAACGTCGTGCCTTCGCGGAGAATGGGGAAGAGTCGCGCTACCGAGACGTTGTAGGTCTGCAAGCCCGGCCCTCTCACATCGCCTGCTCCCGCCGTCCCGAAGCGTGTATCGGGCGCGACTTTGAATGCCGCTTTGTTGATCCAGCCGTTCGGTCCCGGATTGGGCAAAAGCACCGGGCCGCCGACGTAGTCGGCTTTAATTGCGCCGAGTATCGACGTGTTGCCTTCGATTGTGTATGGAAATCCGGATTGCAGATGGATAGTCCCGCTCAGTTGCCAGTTGCTGA
>JAFAQG010000578.1 GCA_019246575.1 Acidobacteriaceae bacterium | reverse complement strand
CAAGACCCATCCTTACAAGGCGGGATTTGAGCCGTTCGCGAGCGAGGTCTATCGCCTTCCTTTCGCAGATTGCAACGCATCGTGCAATCGCAATGCCGCAAGTGAAGCGCAGTTTAGTCGCATCTTTGAGGATGCATTCAAGAGGATCGTAGCCGCCGATTCAGTTGCTGCAGTCATCCTGGAGCCGGTGCTCGGCGAGGGCGGATTCTACGTTCCGCCTGTCGAGTTTGTTGCAGCGTTGCAGCGCATCTGCCGCGAGCGTGGCATTCTCGTCATTGCGGACGAGATCCAGACCGGATTCGCACGCACTGGCCGGATGTTCGCGAGCGAGCATTTCGGGCTCGAACCGGATCTACTGCTGACTGCGAAAACTCTGGGAGGCGGGCTGCCTCTCTCTGCTGTAACCGGCAGAGCCGAAATTATGGATCACACGGCGCCTGGATCGCTGGGCGGAACCTTCGGCGGTAATCCCGTAGCCTGTGAGGCTGCGCTCGCCACAATCGAAACCATCGAACGCAATGGGCTGTGCCACCGGGCGCGATTGCTCGGCGAACGGTTTCGACAACGCGCGCTTGGCTGGCGCGACCGGCACAGCTTTATTGCGGACGTGAGGGGGCTTGGGGCGATGCAGGCCATCGAGTTTGTGCGTGACGGCGAACACGAAGGGCTAGCCGGGGAGCTGACTGCATTCTGTCTCTTGAACGGCGTCATTGTTCTGGCTGCCGGAACGTATTCAAATGTCGTCCGCCTGCTTATGCCGCTCGTCATTACAGATGCCGAGTTCGACGAGGCACTCGATGTGCTGGAGCGCGGGCTGACTGCAGTCGAAGCGGGAGCCGTCGCCGAACATGGCGCAGGCCAGAGATCAGGACGCTCATGAACGTCGGACACTCAGCGTCGAGGCTGTCGCCGTAGGCGATATAATCTCGTTGCATTAAGGAGCGGTCTTATGTCACGTCCGGCGCTCGCATTATCTGCACTATTGCTGTGCATGATATCGGCGACATACGCACAAGATACTGCAACGATCGCCGGAACAGTGACGGACCAATCCGGCGCTTCTGTCGGTAGCGCGCAAGTGACGCTCGTTAATTCGGGGACGCACTTCACGCGTGTCGTCGAGACGAATGACAGCGGCCACTATGTGGCTTCCTCGATCCCAACAGGCGAGTACGTTATTTCCGTGATGAAAACGGGGTTTGAGAAGCTGGAGCGGTCCGGTGTTCAGCTAACCGCGGCCACGACGCTCTCGGTCGACCTACAGCTTGTGGTGGGCAGCCAAACGCAAACAATTTCTGTGGTCGCAAGCACGCCACTGCTGCAATCGGAGAGCGCGGACGTTTCATCCCTCGTAGACACTAAGCAAATACTCACGATGCCGATGGTCAGCCGCGATTTTACGGATCTGGTCTTACTTACACCGGGAGCTCACGCCGGATCGGCCGCGAATCTGGCGGAAAACGGAAGTCCCTACACCATCAGAGGCGGAGCGAATTACAGCGTCAATGGAGCAGCTGCTGCTGGGAACAGTTATCTGATCGACGGTATGTATAACCGGAATTTGTGGCTGAACACGCTGGTCATCGTGCCCGTGGTCGACGCCATTCAGGAATATCGCGTGATGACGAGTAACTACTCGGCGCAGTACGGAGAAGCCGCGGGAGCAGTCACAGAGGTAGAAACTAAGTCAGGCTCGAACCAGTTTCATGGAAGCGCGTGGGAATTTCTGCGTAACGATAAGCTAAATGCAAATCCCTTCTTCAACAATTTCAACGGAGTTCCGCGACCGGGATTTCGCCGCAACGAATTTGGCGGAACGATTGGTGGACCGATTATTCGAAACAGGACTTTCATTTTCGGCGATTACCAGGGCATCCGCCTAAGCCAGCCGCAAACGTACACTTCGACCATTCCGACCTTGGCGCAACAGCAGATGGTCGAGACTGGAAACTTCGCCGGACTCGGAACGACCATTTACAACCCGTACCAAACACAAACAGTAAGTGGCGTTACGACGCGCATCGCGTTTCCGAGCAACCAGATTCCGGCCAACCTGCTCGATGCGGCGGCCATGCGGTTCTTCAAACTACTTCCTGCGCCGACCTCGAGCGGCGCGACGAACAACTTCACCTTCAATCCGGCACTCACGCAGACAACAGATCAATTCGATGTGCGCATCGATCAGAACCTGGCTGCTTCCGATCATCTCTTCTTCCGCTACAGCTACGACAACAGCAACCAGGTTGTTCCGGGCACGCTTCCTGCTGTGAACACGTCGGGCATACCCGTCGGGACATATCTCGCCACCACGGGTGCGGGCCAAACAAGCACTGCAACGGGAACAACAACCCCTTTACTGAACCAGTCAGCCGTGCTTGGCTATTCGAAAACGTTCAATCCGAATACGGTTCTCGACTCGCACTTTGGCGTGGTGCGCTGGAATGCGAACATCACGCCCTTAGCCGCGGGTTTCAACACCGCGTCTGCAATCGGTATTCCGGGGATTAACATCAACGATAAAAGCGGGGGCCTGCCCGCATTCACGATCTCCGGGTTCCAGACGCTGGGCGATAATTCAACGTTCCCCGAAGACAGCCAGATCACAAGTTTCCAAGCGGATACGGCGCTGACGAAAATTCGGGGGTCTCACACCTTCAAGGCCGGATTTCTCTTCTTACGGCACCGGTTTAACGGATTCTCCGCATTTCCGACGCGCGGCACATTCGATTTCAACGGGCAGTTCACGCGACAGCTCGGCAGCAGCACTTCGCAAACGGCCCTTGCCGACTTCGCTCTCGGCGCGATGGACAGCGCGAGCCGCAATATCCTGACCGGCACGTTTGGCATGCGCATCTTTCAACTCGCGCCCTTCGTTCAGGACACTTGGCGCATCACGGACCGGCTGACCCTCGATCTCGGGTTTCGCTGGGAAGTCGATGCGCCGCCTTATGAGGTTCATAACCGGTGGGCAAACCTCAACGTGGCGACAGGCCAGCTTGTTGTCGCAGGAGTCAACGGAAACGGCCGCAGGCTTCGTGAGTTCGACCTGAATACGCCGGCCCCGCGCGTCGGCATCGCCTATGCGCTCGGCTCGGATCGTAAAACTGTAATCCGCAGCGGTTTTGGAATCTCCTATGTCGATATGGACGCGGGCGGTGCGCAGCTGTATAAAAACCTGCCGTTCTACTTCGCGCAAAACATCACGACGGACATCAACGGAACCCCGGTCTCGACATTGAGCCGCGGTCTGCCCATTCCGATTCAGCCCAGTATCACAGATGAAACCGCACTCTCGAGCGGCAGTCCGAATGTGTGGAACATGAGTCTTCGCGAGACCGAGATTTTGCAGTGGAGTTTTGGAATCCAGCGCCAGCTATTCTCGGACATGATGCTTTCGGCAACGTACGTGGGCACGCGAGGGGAAAGAATTCTCGTCAACAACCAGAACCTCAATCAATCGATTCCCGGGCCCGGCGCGCAGGGTCCGCGGCGTCCATATTTCCGCATCAATCCAAATCTTGTGAACGTCGCGTATCGGACCAATGCGGGCGATTCGAAGTACGAATCTCTGCAGCTGCATGCAGAAAAACGCTTTTCCCGCGGCCTGACATTTGGCGCTTCTTATACGTATGCGAGCTATCTAGCCGATACCGGTAATCCAAATGGTGGCGGCAACGGAGATATCCAAAATCATTTCTGCATCGCCTGCAATTGGGGGCCGACACCGGACGATTACACCCACGTCCTCTCGATCAATCACGTGTATGAGCTTCCGTTCGGACACGATCGAAAATACTTCACACATGGTCCGCTGGGATACATCCTCGGCGATTGGAACATAAACGGCATCTGGACGGCACAGAGCGGCGGAAGATTCACGGCTGTCCTGGGGACAAACGTCTCCAACTCGGCGGGTGGCGGAGCGCAGCGGCCGAACCGGCTGAGAAACGGCAATTTGCCCTCGGGCCAGCGCACGATTGCGCATTGGTTCGACACCTCGGCGTTCACCGCACCGACCGCGTTTACATTTGGCAATTCGGGAACGGGAATTCTCAGAGGA
>JAFAQG010000397.1 GCA_019246575.1 Acidobacteriaceae bacterium | reverse complement strand
ACAGTAATTTCAATTACTTCTTCGGCTGCGTAGACCCGCTTGTGTCCTTCATGGTGCGGCGACACGACTTTCCGTTCGTCCCACCATTGCAATTGCCGCAAGCTCACCTCAGCAATCCGGGATACGTCGCTACTGCTGAAGGTGCGCGCGCCGTTCTCGATATCAGGACGTGTTTTCTTTGTTTTGAACATGATGCCCCGCTTGCGTTTCAGAAATTGACGCCAATCAGATTGTACTGTACTTGCAGGCGAAGTCAAGGGGGATGTTTTCCCCTGTTGTTAGCATGTGATCTGTCCGCTTCAATTAGCACGTGATCTGTCCGCTTGACGCGGATGGGACCCTGAGGGTGTGAGCCCCGAACAGACGGTCTCATCCGCAGAAATGGAGCGGATGATGAAAGTGCAAGAAGTGATTTTGAAAGCGATGGCCGGAAGCCTCAAGTGGTGGGAAGCGGCCGAGATCATTGGGGTCACCGACCGAACCATGCGGCGGTGGCGAGAGCGTTACCAAGAGGGTGGCTATGACGGGCTGTATGATCGCCGGAAAGGGCGGCCGAGCCCGAAGCGGGTGCCGCTGAAGACGGCCGAGAGGGTGCTGCAGCTCTATCGGGAGAGGTATTTCGATTTCAACGTGCGGCATTTCCACGAAAAGCTGGCGGAGGAACACGGCCTGCAGATCAGCTATAGCTGGGTGAAGGCGGCGCTACAGGGAGCCGGGCTGGTGAGCAAGCAGCCGCGGAGGGGTAAACATGGGAGGCGACGCCCGCCTCGGCCGCTGCCGGGAATGCTGCTGCACATTGATGCCAGCAAGCACGCTTGGTTTGGGGACGGGCGTTACTACGATCTGATCACGATTCTGGACGACGCCACCAGCGAGATCTACTACGCGCAACTGGTGGAGGAAGAAGGGACGCGAACGCTGATGCCGGCAGTGCGGGAAGTGATCGAGCAGCGGGGTATCTTCTGCGCGCTCTACAGCGACCGGGCGGGCCATTTTTTCGTAACGGCGAAGGCCGGCGGCAAGGTGGACGAAAGCCAGGTGACGCAGTTTGGACGGGCATTGCAGGAGTTAGGGATCAAGATGATCCCAGCATATTCTCCCCAAGCTCGCGGGCGGATGGAACGTAACTACCGCACTTGGCAAGGGCGGCTGCCACAGGAGTTGCGATTGCGCAAGATCGGCAGCGTGGAGGAGGCCAACGAATTTCTCCGCCGGGAGTACATCGCGGAATTCAACCGGCGGTTTGCAATAGCAGCGGCGAAGCCGGGCAGTGCGTTTGTACGCACACGCCGGAAGGATCTGGCGTGGGTATTCTCGATCCAGCACGAGCGGCGGGTGAACCCGGACAACACCATCGCGCTGGAGAACCGTACGTTGCAGATCGAGAAGAGCCGCTGGCGCAACACACTGGCGGGCTGCACGGTTCGGGTGTATGAGCTGCTGGACGGAACCGTCGTAGTTCGGTTTGGGCCTCACGAAGTAGCGCGGTGGATGGCCAACCAGTTACCGGCACCACAGCCGAAAGTACGGGGAACCGCGCAGCCACTGGGTCATGGAAGGATGGCGGCGTAATGCGAATTGCCTGCGGCAGCAAGGAACTCAATCACCCCCTTTCCCGTTTCCCCCTCCGGGGGAAAGCCGGGGCGGGCGGGTTCCCCCCACGCCGTATGCACGCTGTGCGCCAGCCAACTGCGCTGGCACACATCGTGCTGCGGCTCCCCCCACAAGAGGGGGCTGCCGCCCCCCTTGTGCATCCCCCCGCTGGCTTCCAGCGCGGATGCACTTTACGATGTAAACCGGACATTTCACTTGCTAATAAAACCGGACAACTTGACGTGCTACCAACAGCGTGCCTGCTGCATGCGGTGGATGCCTCAGACAGTTAGGAGTATCTACGTTTTGTCGCGACTGCCACATTCGCGCGCAAGAAAGCCGCGTATTCTGTCTCGTCGAGAGTGTCGGCCGCGAGTGCAAGGACCGCCTGCGTCGCATGCTCTGCGGTTGCTGTGAACCGATACCCATTAGCTCGAGAACAGATGGCAACAACGAATCCGGCCCGCTTGTTGGTCATGCAAGGCGAGCGCGTGGGCCTCTTCTATCCAGACGGGATCGTTCACTTCGCGAGTTGATGAAGTGTGTTGCGATAGCGCGTGTGAGCCGGTGACCGTCTGGCGCTTCGATCAGCAACTGCGCCAGCCCGTCTGCCCGTATGGAGGTGGTTGATCACTCCCTTCGGCAGCACAACACCGACCGCCTATCTCGATAAATGATTGCCGCACTCAGGACAGAACTTCGTCCCCGCCGGCACCGTCGCGCCGCAGTTGCTGCAAGTCGGTTTCGCTGCCACCTTCGCCGCGGTTCCGCACTCCGGACAGAGTTTCGCCGTGCCCATATCCGCGCCGCAATTCGTGCAGTATTGCCCAACCGGCTTCGGAGTCTCCCATCCACTCGGCGTAGGCGCGCTCAGCACGGACTCCGTGCTCATGTCGATGTTGCTCGCGTAATCGGTATGCTGCGCGCGTTCGAATAGCTGTTGGCGCGCGACCTGAGCCTTCGCCTGCGCCTGCGCCGACGCCATCTCTTCCGCCAACTTGGGCGCGCATCCATCACACATGTTCGCCTGGCTGTTCCAGCAGGCTTCCGGGCACACCCAGCGTCCGCACCGCGTGCATTGATGGAAATGAACCTTGCCTTCCTGCACGGCATGGTTCAAAGCTGCGTCGTGGGCGGGCCCGCCGATCGCTCTCTGCAGCTCATATGCTCCGCTACTGGCCGAACCGCTCCAGTTCGCACCCAACATACTTCCGGCAGCGCGCAACAATCCGCCCGCGGTTCCGACATAGGACGTTTGGAACGATGAAAGATAGCCGTTACCGCATTTGTCGCAATAGAACTTAAACTGATATCCACGATCCGTGGACAGATCATCCATATTGCGGACGAACTGAATCACTGCCATAAAGCTCCTTAGGTCCCTCTATTGTATTAGATTCTATGCGGTCAGCGATCAGCGGCCGGAAGCCTCTT
>JAFAQG010000180.1 GCA_019246575.1 Acidobacteriaceae bacterium | reverse complement strand
TGAATGTCAGTCGATCACAACGGCAGCCCTATAAAGCGCACCCCCCTGGCTGAAGGTAACGCAGGTAAACCTCGACCGGTCGACGGAGGAGAGCGCGGGCGCTTTGGCCGGCAGATCCTTGAACTGGAGCCGGACGTTGCCATTGATCTCACTTGCTATACGCTTCAAAGCGCTCAGCAGCTGGTCGAAGCACTTGGAGGCAAAATCGGTCATTTCCTACATTGCGGAACCATATGGGTCCATGGTCCCAGTCTCCAGGTGCCAGTCACTGAGGAGCATCCCCGCAACACTTTCGGCGAATACGGCTGCCAAAAAGCAGCCATAGAGGCCTACCTGCTTTCCGAAGCTCGGAAGCTCGAAGGAACCGCTTCCCGGCGACGATTCTTCACCCCGGCCACCTCGTCGGTCCTGGCTGGGCGCCTCTGAATCCGGTCGGCAACTTCAACCTGAAAGTGTTCTCAGATCTGGCGCGCGGGAACGAGATCACTTTGCCCAATCTGGGCAGAGAATGCGTCCACCACGTTCACTGTGATGATGTGGCTCAGGCATTCTCTCGCAGCCTGACTCACTGGTCCCGTTCTGTGGGCGAGAGTTTCCATGTCGTCTCCGATGCCGCGCTGAGCACGATTCTTACTTGTTCGCTCTCGATTGCGGGCCAGCGGAAACGCCCCTTCTCCAAACCTTCGCGCACACCCATAGCCCGCTGCCGTCATAAAACAGCAACTTCAGCCGATTCCGTTGCCCATTCAAGAAGAGGAATAACCAGCCAGAAAACGGATCGGCCGCCAGTTTTTCCCGGCAGAACTGAGCCAGGCCGTCAATCCCTTTCCGCAGATCAACCGGTTCAATCGCGACCAGAATGTGCATCTGTGGAGCAATCTGCAGCATCGCTATTGGCTTACGAAGGCGCGGATCAGCCCTGCCAACTCCGTAGTCGCCACCGCCTTCAACTCCAGTGCAGCTTGCTACCTTGTGCGGACTCCACTTCCACCGTGCAGTTCGTAACCGCTTTTGCTCCTGGTGCAATGAACTCCAGGAAATTCGGCGCTTCCGGCTTTTTGCGTTTGGCTTTGGGCCGGTCCTGATTCTCTACTCGCTTCCGCAGTCCTTTGTACTCCAGCCGCAATGCCCGGGCCGTAGGATTTACGCCGTAACGCTTGGCAAGCTCGTCGGCGGCTGCCCACAACCCATCCGGCAACCGCGAATACCTGGCCGCGTATTACGGAACTCTTCGAATCGCCGGCGCAGCAGCTCTAGTTCGTCAGGAAGAGCAGTCGCCTCTGGTGCCATCGCGCGCAGGCCTCCTCGCCCTCGCTCGACCTTAGCAGGAAACCTCATCCTGTTTCACGCACGGTTGCCGAAAGCTCACGGCTTTTGAACGGTATCAGCATGCACTTCCAGAAAGTGCACACAGGAGAAGCCTGCGGCCAAAAAATGCTTGACAAGCGTAGTGATTGTTAGAGATGGGCCGTTACTCTCGATCTATGGTGATCTACGACCCAGCGCCGCGGCCTACTTCGGGTCCCGTGTTTGTTGGGCAGCGATTCGGAAGCGAACTCGATTATCCGGCTGACTCGAGATTTGCGCGGACGCAGACAAATGGCTCGAATCGACCGCGGGCTGATCGAACCTAAGCTCTTGCAGAACGGCGCGGATTTGCCGCGCGCCCAGACCCGTTCGCTCGACACCGGAAAAGAGTGCGTTCAGTCCTTCGGCCAGTGTCGGGTTCGTGAGAATAGCGTCTCGAACGCTCGAACTGCTGTATAAGGGAGACCAGCGAGCATGGCCATCTGCACAACAGCCATCACTTCGCCCGCCTCAGACCCGATCATGGCAAACCCGACAATGCGATCATGGTTCGGCGATCAGTGCTTTGGCGAATCCGCGACTTTCATCGATCATTCGGGTCCTCAGCAGTGTAGCCATCCGCAGTTTCGCAACTCGCACGGGCAGACCACGCTCTGCCGCCTCCTGTTCGGTGAGACCCACATGGGCGACCTGAGGATCAGTGAAGAGGCAAGAGGGGTTGATTCGGTCCTGTGTCGTGCGATTTCCACCGGCGAGGTTGTCTCGCAGTAATCGGAAATTATCAAAAGAAATATGGGTGAACTTCGGCCTGGCAGCGCATTTGCCAATGGCCCCAGATGTTTCGCGCAGTTCTTTCTAAGCACTCGTTTACTTTGATGTAGCCCAACCGGGCTAACTCCGCACCGGCCAGTTCGAGTCTATTCCCGCAGTGTTGGGCGTCCGCCCAGTCACTCGCAACGCTGATCCGGCACATCGACTCGAGCTGCCGACGCGTGCTCACCGCCCACACTGTTCGTCGCTTTTTATGGGCAACTCCGTTCGGACTTGCGAGAACGACAGCCCAGCTCAGAATACAACACGAACCATGAGTTGCATAATCCGAGGCGGAGCCGTGCCGGTCACCGTACCGAAGCCATTTATGTTATTGGGAAAGAGCGAGCTTGGAACAGGCGCAGTACTTGTTGGGCTTGCAAAGCTCACGCTGCTGTTAATGCCGTTGAATTGCGGGTGATTGAAAACGTTGAAAGCGTCAGCGCGAAGTTCAACGTGAAGCTTTTCGCCGAAGGGGATGCTCCGCTGGACCGATAAATCCCAGTTATCAAGTCCCGGATTCCTCAAGTAATTGATTCCCGATTCGAGCCCGAGGCTGCCGGGCTGCGGCGGCAGGAAAGCAGCCGCATTCAACCGGTTGTAAGGACTATCGGAAGTGCCGGAGTAAGGATTGCCGGCTATCCTCAAGCGCGCGCCGAAATCGGGCGACCCGGTGAGTTGTGCGTTGCCGTATCCCGCAAT
>JAFAQG010000935.1 GCA_019246575.1 Acidobacteriaceae bacterium | reverse complement strand
AATAAAGAAGATCATGAGCGCGGAGGCGATAAATCCACCAGCGCGCCTGAATTGCGGAACGAAGAGGAGGCAGGCAGCGAATAGCTCGATTGTGCCGAGTGCCACCGCCCCGATCACGGCCAACTCCGCCGGAACCTGTGCCTGCTCTAACACTTCTCCGGTCTTGAACGGACTAAGAACCTTCCAACCTCCGGACACCAAGAAAACGATGCCCATCAGAACGCCACATATCGCGGCGGCTGTCTGTTTTCCGCGTCTGCTCTCTTCCATTTGCTCCTTTTTGTTGATTGTATTCTGAGTTCGTGCGCAGCTTTACAGCCGCCTGTCTTTTCGCCGTGAGTGCTATGGCACAGCCCTCTCAGAAAAAAATCGATTCGCAAGTAAGAGCGATTACCAAGTCGGCAATTCTAATTGATACTCATAACGACATACCGAGTTTTACCGTCGACGGAGTCGATATCGGGAACTCGCCTAAGACGCATACCGACATCGCACGTCTTAAGCAGGGCGGAGTGGGCGCTGCCTTTTTTTCCGTATACGTCGCAGCGAATTACGTCAACGGCAACCACTCGGCAAACCGCGCACTACAGATGATCGATACGGTTTACCACGACATTATCGACCGGTATCCCGACGTGTTCATGCAAGCCCTTACGGCGAACGACATCGAGACAGCGCACCGCACGCATAAGATCGCAGCGTTGATGGGGCTCGAAGGCGGTCACGCCATGGAAGATAGTCCGCGCCTGCTTCGCGATTACTATAGGCTCGGGTTGCGCTACATGACGCTCACTCACACGAATACAAACAACTGGGCAGATTCCTCGGGCGATATGGACGACTCTTCGATTCAGCATCACAACGGCCTCACGCCTCTGGGGAAAGACATCATTCATGAGATGAACCGGTTGGGCATGATCGTCGATATCTCGCACGTAGCGGACAAAACCTTCCACGACGCGCTTCAAACCAGCGAGGCTCCGATCATCGCATCCCATTCGTCATGCCGCGCTGTCACGGATGTGCCTCGAAACATGACCGACGATATGATCGCCGCTCTCGGTAAGAGAGGCGGAGTAATTCAGATCAATATCAATTGCGCGTTCATATCCGAGAAATCGGCAGCGGCGGAGAGAAACTCACCGCTACATGAGCGTTATGGCCAAATACGGCAGCAGTACAAGGACGATCCCGAGAAGCTCAAATCAGCCATTGAGGCGCTCGAGCGAGAAGACAAGCAATATCAGGTCCGCGCCACTCTAAAAGACGTTGTCGCGCACATCGATCATGCGAAGCAGGTCGCGGGTATCGACGCGGTCGGCATCGGCACCGATTTCGACGGCATTAACTGTACCCCGATCGGCTTTGATGATGTTTCGAAATTTCCGAATCTCACTCGTGCGCTGCTCGAAAAAGGATATAGTCCAAAAGACATCAAGAAAATTTACGGCGGGAACACGTTGCGCCTGATGCGAGATGTCGAGAAAACGGCAGCACGGATGCGGCGTCCTGCGGATTAAGTTCGGCGCTGTTCTATTTGCTTCGCCTCCTGCCAGAGCTCTTCCATACGGTCGAGCGATGTGTCGCTAATCTTCTGGCCGGATGCGACAATTGTCTTCTCCACATGTGCAAACCGGCTGCGAAAGCGTGCATTCGTTTTTCGTAGTGCCTGTTCGGGATCGATCTTTAGGAATCGAGCGAGGTTCACGACGGTGAACAACAAATCTCCAATCTCATGCTCGACCTCTTCGGTGCTGTCCGCTTCTCTCGCGCTTGCCAGCTCCCGAGCTTCTTCTTGAAGCTTTTCAATCACGCCGCCGATATCCGGCCATTCGAACCCGACACCCGCTGCCTTATGGCTGATCTTGTCCGCTTCAACCAATGCCGGCAGATTACGAGGCACGGCATCGAGCAGCCATTCGGGGGCGGCGACGCCCTGATCCGCTTTCTCCTGGTTCTTAATCTCGTCCCAGCGCTGCTTCACCTCCTCTGGAGTGTTAGCATTGGCATCACCGAACACATGCGGGTGGCGCCTAATTAACTTCCGGATAATGGCGTCGAGCGAATCCGAAATGGTGAACAGGTTCTCCTCGGCGGCGATCTCCGCGAGGAACACCGGCTGCAAGAGAAGATCGCCCAACTCTTCCATCAACGCCGGCCAGTCGCGCCGGTCGATCTCATCCATTACTTCGTAACTTTCCTCAAGCAGATACGCCTTTATCGAATCAAACGTCTGCTTACGGTCCCATGGACATCCGCCTGGCGCGCGAAGCCGCGCCATGATGCCGACTAACTCGCGAAACTTTTCGCCTGCTACTTCGAAATTCCGCTCCACTACGGTACTGCGCCTTCGTCACATAGGATTCATCGGCGTGGTTATTGGCGCCTCGGGTTCAGGCGGCAATTCCGCCAGTGGCCTCGCCGGCTTCAGAACCAGCACACCTAAAGGTGGAATGGTGACGCAGGCCGAAGCCGGCCTGTGATGCGATGCCGTGAGTTCGGCCTCGACGTAGCCTCCATTTCCCATGTTGCTGCCGCCGAAAATCTCCGAATCCGAATTAAAGATCTCGCGATGCCGTCCAGGTTCCGGCATGCCGATTCTGTAACCCTGATGCGGTGTAGGAGTGAAGTTACAAATGAAAACCAAATAATCGTCGCGCCGCTTTGCGCGCCGCACGAACGAAATAATAGAATTCTCACTGTCGTTGAAGTCGATCCACTCGAAGCCCCAGTGCTGAAAGTCGATTTCGTACATCGCCGGCTCGCTTTTGTACAGTTCATTCAGCGCCGAACAGAATCTCTGGAATTTCCGATGTACCTCGTGATCGAGCAGCCACCACTGCACGTCGCCCTCGCAATTCCATTCCGATGTCTGCCCAATCTCCGTGCCCATAAACAGCAGCTTCTTGCCCGGATGGCCGTACATATAGGTGAGAAACGCGCGCGCATTTGCGAAGCGTTGCCACTCGTCGCCCGGCATTTTATCGAGCAATGAGCGCTTGCCGTATACGACCTCGTCATGTGAGATCGGCAAGACGAAGTTTTCCGTAAATGCGTACACCATGCTGAAGGTGATCGCGTTCTGGTGGTACCTGCGGTAAACCGGATCCTTCGCGAAGTAGTGAAGCATGTCGTGCATCCATCCCATGTTCCACTTCATGGTGAAGCCGAGCCCGTTCAGATACGTCGGGCGCGACACTCCCGGGAACGCGGTCGATTCTTCCGCAACTGTTACGGCCCCGGGTACCTGATGTGCCACTTCGTTGGCGCGCCGCAGAAACTCGATCGCGTCCAGATTTTCATTTCCCCCGTACCGGTTCGCGATCCATTCGCCCGCCTTTCGAGAGTAATCGAGGTAAAGGATGGATGCGACAGCATCCACGCGTAGTCCATCGATGTGATACTTCTTCAGCCAGAACAGCGCGTTGGACATTAGGAACGAGCGCACCTCGTTGCGGCCGAAGTTGAAGATGAGCGTGCCCCAATCCGGGTGCTCGCCGAGCCGGCTGTCTTCGTGTTCGAAGAGCGCGGTGCCGTCGAAGCGGCGCAACGAAAAGTCGTCTTTGGGGAAGTGCGCCGGCACCCAATCCACGATCACGCCGATGCCGTTCTGATGGCAGTGGTCGACGAAGAACTTGAGATCGTCCGGTGTACCGTACCGGGCGGTGGGCGCGTAGTACCCGGTCACCTGGTAGCCCCAAGATCCGTAGAAAGCGTGCTCGGCGATGGGCAGGAGCTCCACATGCGTGAAACCGAGCCGGCGCACGTGCTCGACGAGCCTG
>JAFAQG010000766.1 GCA_019246575.1 Acidobacteriaceae bacterium | reverse complement strand
CTTCACTCATACCGTCACACTGGAAAAAGCAAAAATTGCGGCCCGTGCCGGCGTGGATGTGCTCGCTCATGGTGTTGGGAATGCAGCCGTGGACGACGAGTTGATCGAGTTGCTGAGAGCTAAGGGGACGTTCTACGTCTCGACTCTCGCCGTTTATGAGCCGCGCCGTGCGGCGCCTGTGCCTGCGAGAGCTCTGCTTTTGCTCGACCCCGAAATGTTGCGAGCCACCCAGCACCACAGAACCGAGAACTTGGGCCCAGAGGGATTCGAAACGACTGAAGCCCGGCAGCGGCGCTGGAAGTTTTTGATCGAGAACATCAGGCGGCTTCACCAGGCGGGGATTCCGATCGCGGTCGGTACAGACGCAGGCATTGTGAATACGTTTCACGGCTACTCAACATTGCGGGAAATGGAGCTTCTGGTGCAAGGCGGACTAAGTCCGTTAGAAGCAATTACGGCGGGAACCGGCGTCAGTGCGCGAGCGCTGAGTGTAAATAACGAGCGCGGGACGATCTCGCCGGGCAAAGTGGCGGACTTGGTGCTGACCGACGGAAATCCGGATCAACGAATCGAAGACATCGAAAAAACTACCGTGGTACTTCATGACGGTAAGCAGTTGAGCCCACGAGACCTCGAAGCATCGATTCAAAGTAACGAAATGACTCCGCTTCCAACGCATCCTGCACCAAGCGGGATAGACAACGCCGAGAACAGAGGCCGGACATCTTTGAATACTCTGCGCGTAGACAGCACGGATCCAGGAGTAAACCATTCGCGTATGATGTTTGTTCCGGTTGTGCGGAACGGGACAGACCATTCCATCATGATCGAGGCCCAGATGGGTCCAAAGGCGAACCCGTACACGCGACTCGAGTTGCCGCTGACGCAGGGTGCGGTCGAGTTACTCGATGCAACGCCGTACCAGGGTGTCTCGTTCGATGCTCGCGGACAATGCAGGTGCAGAGTCCTTCTTTACAAATACGGCGTGCGAACTCGTGGTCAATTCGCGGCCGCGTTTGCCGCCTCTGGCGAGTGGCAGAATCTGCGCATACCGTTTTCATCGCTGCGACGCGATTCCGAGGAGCCGACTAACTTCGATGCTCGCGATCTCAGGGCCGTGGCATTCGAGCTTGCTGGTCCTGCGGGTTCCACGGCATGGCTAGAGATCGATAACGTGCGATTCTATTGAGGCAATGGTGACTTGCTCGATGACGAGTTGAATTGACCCCTCGACGTAGTAAGTCGGCTCAATAAACGGTTCAGCTTACCAGACGATTTTCAAAGCAAATTGGATTTGCCGCGACGTCGTTGCGGTTGTAGTAAGTGCGCCGGCGCTGGGGATTAGCGCCAGATTCGACGTAAACAGCTGCACGTTAGCTGCGTTCGGCGGGCTGAAATTAGCATGATTGAGTACATTGAAGAGCTCGGCACGGAATTGCACGTTGAAATCCTCCGAAAACCGCCGCAACCGGTTGTTCTTGAAGAATGCCGAATCCACATTCACGAGGCCCGGCCCAATTGCGATGTTACGGCCCGCGTTGCCCAGCCGGTTACTCGGAACGGGGGTGGCAAAACAAGAAAGATTGATGTAATGGTTTGGATTCCCGGAATTCACGGGATTGTTGCACTCCGGCAACGCGAGCCGGTCAGGCTCATCGTAGCTTGTGCTGCCGAGCTGCGTACCTAGCGGGTCACCTCCTATCAGCGGAGTAAATGGCTGACCGGAGGACACCTGCAGAATTTCGCCTAATTGCCAGCCCCCGCCGAGCCAATTGACAAGAGGCACGCTAGTGCGGGGCGAAGGAAGCTCCCATAGCATATTTGCCACAAAGTTGTGACGAATATCGAAATCCGACAAACCACGGCGCAAACGCGGATCAAACAGGGGAAGATTAGTTAACGAATTCGCAAACGCTGTACTAGTCGCCTCCGAGCCCGCATCCAGGCTTTTCGCCAACGTGTATGACCCTTGTACCTGGAAACCGTGGCTCAGGCGTTTCGAGATGCGCGTCTGGAGCGCGTTATAACTCGAAGACACCTGCCAGAGCTCAGGCGTGATAACTCCGAAGTTGGGATTCGCTTTCTTGCCGCCGCTGGTGGGCCAGAGATAGCCTTGCGGCGTCAATGTAGGCTGTACCGCGTTGGCATCCGCCGAAATAAACGGTAAATGGACCCCATGCGAACCGGAATAGCCGAGTTCAACGACTAAGTCTCTCCATACGTCCCTCTGGATATCTAGGCTCCAATCGAGCACATAGTTACGCTTCGGGTCCTGTTCAATCCACTGAGT
>JAFAQG010000437.1 GCA_019246575.1 Acidobacteriaceae bacterium | reverse complement strand
TCGATGAGGTCCTGGATCACAGCCTGATGGACCAGGCGAAGGCCTCGATCGACAACGGCGCCCCGACCGAGTTTCACATGCCGGTCCGGAACGTGCATCGGACCGCGGGCGCGATGTTGAGCGGTGCCATTGCACGCAAGCACGGATCGAAAGGGTTGCCGGAAGATACCATTCGCATCTCGTTTGCAGGATCGGCCGGACAGAGTTTTGGCGCGTTCCTCGCGAAAGGTGTGACGCTGACACTCGAAGGCGATGCGAACGACTACGTCGGAAAGGGCCTCTCCGGCGGCAAGATAATCGTTTACACGCCAAGAGATTCCACGTTTGCTCCGGAAGAAAATATCGTTATCGGCAACACCGTGCTGTATGGCGCAACGAGCGGCGAAGCGTATTTCAGCGGCATGGCCGGGGAGCGGTTCGCGGTTCGCAATAGCGGCGCTACGGCGGTTGTGGAAGGCGTTGGTGACCACGGGTGCGAGTACATGACCAACGGCACCGTGGTCGTGCTCGGACGCACGGGGCGCAACTTCGCGGCAGGGATGAGCGGAGGGACTGCGTACGTGTTCGATCCCATGGGCGATTTCGTCAGAGTCCGGTGCAACAAGACGGGCGTCGATCTGGAGCCGCTGTTCGATCGCGAAGACATTCTGCTTCTCGAAAACCTAATCAGGAAGCACGTGGAGTACACAGGCAGCCCGCTGGGAAAAAGGATGCTCGCGAGCTGGCGCTACATGCTGCCGCATTTCGTGAAGGTGTTTCCGCACGAGTACAAGCGCGTCTTGGGCGTTCCGCGACTCGCCGAACAGAAGAAGGGAAGCCCCGTGCCGCACGATCGAGAACATCGCATCGCGATCGGCGAGGTGCTGAGGTAGAGTTCGGTTGGGCAAGATAACAGGCTTCCTGGAGTACGAGCGCGAGACGCCTGACCGGCGACCTGTGCTCGAGCGCGTGAATGACTGGTTTGAGGTGTACCAGGATTTGCCGCCCGACAGAGTTCGCGAGCAGGCGGGCCGTTGCATGGATTGCGGCGTGCCTTTTTGCCATACCGGCTGCCCGGTAAACAACCTGATTCCGGATTGGAACGACCTGGCTTGGAAAGATCGCTGGCACGAAGCGATACGCCAGCTGCACGCGACAAATAATTTCCCCGAATTTACCGGGCGCATCTGTCCCGCGCCGTGCGAAGCTGCCTGCGTGCTCAGCATCAACGACGACCCGGTGACGATCAAGGTGGTGGAGCAGAACATCATCGAACGCGCATTTGCGGAAGGCTGGGTGCAGCCTGAGCTGCCGCGCAAGCGGACGGGAAAAAAAGTCGGCATCGTAGGCTCGGGTCCAGCCGGGCTCGCGGCAGCGCAACAGCTAAACCGCGCCGGTCACTCCGTTATCGTGTTCGACAAATACGACCGCATCGGCGGGCTGCTGCGCTACGGCATTCCCGATTTCAAGATGGAGAAGTGGGTGGTCGACCGCCGGTTAGAGCAACTCATTGCCGAAGGCGTAGAGTTTCGGCCGAACGTGGAAGTGGGGGTCGACATTTCGGGCGAACAGCTCGTTCATGAGTTTGACGCGGTATTGTTAGCCATCGGCGCAGAGCAGCATCGTGATCTGGAGATACCAGGCCGCGAGTTGAAGGGAATTCATTTCGCGATGGATTACCTGACGCAGCAGAACAAGCGCACCGCGGGCGACCGTTTTGCGCCCGAAGGAGAAATTCTCGCGACCGGGAAGCACGTGATCATCCTCGGCGGGGGCGATACGGGCGCGGATTGCCTGGGCACGGCGCACCGGCAGAAAGCGGCTTCGGTGCATCAGTTGCAGATCCATCCGATGCCTCCGAGCGAGCGTCACCCGACAACTCCCTGGCCACTATGGCCTCTGCAATTACGGATGGAAGCCGCGCACGAAGAGGGCGGGGTCCGCGAATGGAGCGTGTTGACGACTCACTTCAGCGGCGATGAGGCCGGCAACGTGAAGAAACTCCACTGCGTGCGCGTCGGGCCGAAGCCTGCGCTCGAGCGCGTGCCGCAGAGCGAATTTTACCTGGATGCCGATCTGGTTCTGATTGCGATAGGGTTCTCAGGCCCCGTGCAAAGAGGCTTGCTCGAACAATTGCCCTTAGCTATGGATGCACGCGGGAACATCAAAGCGAACGAGACGTACATGACGTCGATGCCGGGCGTCTTTTCGGCCGGCGATGCGCGGCGGGGCCAATCGCTGGTGGTGTGGGCCATTGCCGAAGGCCGCCAGGCGGCGCATCACATAGATACGTTTCTGATGGGATCGAGCCAGTTGCCGGTGTAAGTTGCGCTGCGGTTAACTGCCGCCGTCAGGTTCATCGGGGTGCACCTGGTTACCCCCTTCGTCTGCGCCGGCGTACAGACAAAGTTACTTGCGTGCGCCTGGGGTCGTTCCCTTCAGGGCAGATTGCCGGATTTTCTTTGCTTGCCGTTTCGGCTTAACGATGCGAAACGTTCCGCTGCCCAGGTATTCGGCCTCGTAGACGTTATCTTTTTGCGCGATCTTGGACGAAGTGGCGTGCTTGAGCGCGCCAGTATCGGTGTTCTCTGGCATGAACTTCAATTTTAGCTGACCG
>JAFAQG010000994.1 GCA_019246575.1 Acidobacteriaceae bacterium | reverse complement strand
GCTCAGTTCTTTGTCACGCCCTGCCTGAATGTCAAAACGATCGAAATGGCGAAACGGTATAGCAAGCCGGTGTTCCCGGGCGCCCTCACGCCGACGGAAATCGTTACCGCTTGGGAAACAGGCGCGGATGGCGTGAAAGTCTTCCCCTGTAGCGCGCTTGGCGGCGCGAAATACATCAAAGCTTTGAAAGGACCGTTCCCGCACGTCGAACTGGTTCCGACCGGCGGCGTCACTCTCGACACCATCGGGGATTTTATTACCGCTGGATCTTCCGCCGTTGGAGTCGGCGGCGAGTTAATCGACAATAAGTCCTGCGCTGTCGGTAACTACTCCATATTCACCGAACGCGCGCGGAAATTCCGGGAGGCTGCATCGGCGGCCCGAAGAGGCAGCACAGCCCAAGTGGCCTGACGCATTCACGACAGGTCCGTTCGCCACCTTACAGCCAAAACTTTCTTCGAACTAGCCCGTGTAACTTTGCTGGAACAATTCTCCACTCTATTTGAGTAAGTCGCAAAGTTTGATAGTCTAGCATGGCGCCTTGGCGGCTCCGCGGCAGCACGCCGCTGTAGAGACGTGCGAGAGCTGAGTTGCGACGACATCCCGGAAATCCCGCAAAATGAGCTCATACCGACGATTATTGATGGTTTATCCCGAATTCGACCTGAGTTACTGGGGAATGCAGTACTCCTTGCCCTTTCTTAGGCGTAAGTCGCTAATGCCCCCGCTCGGTCTTTTGACTATTGCCGCCCTTACGCCTCCTCAGTATGAAATAAAGCTCGTGGACCTGAATTGCAGGCCGCTGACGGACGAAGATATCGAATGGGCCGATATGGTGTTGTTCTCTGCCATGCTGGTGCAGAAAGGCGCAATGGCGAGAGCAGCCCAGCGTTGTCAGGCTGCAGGAAAATTGGTCGTCTTCGGGGGACCCTATCCCACGGCCTGCCCTGAGGAATGTAAGCCGTATTGTGATGTCCTGGTACTGAATGAGGGCGAAATAACTTGGCCGCTGTTTCTAAATGATCTTGAATGCGGTAAATTCCTGCCGATTTACACATCTCCCGAAAAGCCCGATATAACTCAAACTCCTTGCCCTCGCTTCGACCTGATCAAGCCCACCGATTACGCCTCTATTCCCATCCAGTTTTCCCGGGGCTGTCCTTATAATTGCGAGTTCTGCGACATCACAGTTCTTTATGGCCGCCGGCCTCGCACCAAGACGCCCAAGCAGCTTACAGCGGAGTTGGATACGCTGCTCGCGACCGGCTATCGCGGGCAGGTGTTCATCGTCGACGATAACTTCATCGGCAACAAGAAAAAAGTGCTGGAGTTTCTGCCCGAGCTGGCGCGTTGGAACCGTGAACACGGCCATCCGTTTAGCTATGGCACGGAAGCAACCGTTAATTTGGCTGACGATCCAAAACTATTGAACGGCATGGTCGATGCCGGGTTCATCACTGTGTTCCTGGGCATCGAAACGCCGTCACTCGAGAGCCTGCGCGAGACGCGGAAGCATCAGAACGTGCCGGGCTCTCTCCTCGATCGCGTCGTGAAGATTCAAAAGGCCGGGCTGATCGTTTACGCGGGCTTCATCATCGGTTTCGATCACGACAGCGCAGATATTTTCGACCGGCAAATCGAGTTCATAACCGAAGGCGCCGTTGCGAATGCCATGATAGGGCCGCTGATGGCGCTGCCCGGCACAGACCTGTTCAAACGCATGGAGCGCGAAGGGCGGCTTCTCGATTCCCGCGACTACAGTAGTTGGTACGAGTCCGGTTATACGAACATTGCGACTGTGATGCCTCGCGAAAACCTTCTGGAAGGCCACCGCCATATCGTCAGCAACATCTATGACCCGGTGCAATATTTCGAGCGCAGCCTCCGCAGCATGCAGCGCCTGCCACGCGCCAAGACAATTCGTGAGCGCTTGCAGCGTTTTCACCAGCTCGCAAATGCCTTCTTGAAGGAGCCGGTGGAACCCGGCGCGAAGAAGGGTTCGCCGGCCGACATCATCCGTTTTGTGCGCGACTTGTACCGCGGGTTTCCACCGGAATTCCGAAAAGCGCTGGGGCGATTTCTGCTCGGGGTGTTACGCACTTGCCCGGAACAACTCCCGATAACGCTCATCTTCATCATGATGGGCTATCACTGTTACCGGTTCACCGCGGATTACACGATTCCTAAGATCGACGATGCTCTCGCGAACCTGAAAGATCGGCAGCCGCCCAAAACGCGTCCTGGATCGCCGTTCCGCATTTTCGCGGATGCCGAAGCGCCGTGTCCGGCGTAAGCAATCGTTTGTGGCGCAGACGATCGTTTGGGGTCGTCTGCGTTCGTTAAAAGCTAGCTGACCCGCACCCGCTTCCATAGCTTACCGGCGCGAATTACAACCACGCCGTTCAGTCCCGTAAGGACCAATTGTTTAGAGATCTCGCCGTTTATCTCGACGGCGCCGGCTTTGACCTTGCGCAGGCCTTCACTAACGCTAGGGGCCAGGCCGACGAGCGCAAGCAGTTTATCGAGGCGGATGCCTTTTTCGCTAACGGCTTGTGCGGGTAGCTCGACCGTTTCGGTGTCGACCGGCTCGAGGTGCTGGCGGACTTCGCGATTGAAAGCTTCGTGCGCCGTCTCTGCGTGCCCGGCCGAGTGAAAATCTGCCACGATGCGCCGCGCCAGATCCATTTTTACGTGCATAGGATCTTTCCGCCCGGCGGCTACATCGGCTCGCAGCGTTGCGATCTCTTCAATTGACAAGTCAGTCAGCAACTCGTAGTAGCGGTACATCAGCTCGTCGCTGATGCGCATGATTTTCTGAAACATCACTTTCGGCGGTTCCGTGATGCCGATGTAGTTGCCTTTCGACTTCGACATTTTATCGACGCCGTCGATCCCTTCCAGGATCGGGGTTGTCGCGACGATCTGCGGCGGCTGTCCGTAGTCCTTCTGAATCTCGCGCCCGACGAGTAGATTGAACTTCTGGTCCGTGCCGCCCATCTCGACGTCACATTCGAGCGCAAACGAATCGAAGCCCTGCGCTAAGGGATATAGCAATTCGTGGACGGATATAGGCGAGCCCTCTTTGAAGCGCTTCGAGAAATCGTCGCGCTCGAGCAGTCGAGCGACCGTGTACTTCGAACAGAGCCGGATGACGTTCTCGAATGTCAGCGGCTCAAGCCACTGGCTGTTGAAGCGTATCTCCGTCTTTTCCGGATCCAGAATCTTAAAGACTTGGGCTTTGTAAGTCTCGGCGTTGCGATCGATCTCATCGCGTGTCATCGGCGGGCGCGTAATGTTCCGCCCGGAGGGATCGCCGATCAGGCTTGTCATGTCGCCGATCAGGAAAATCACCGTGTGACCAAGGTCCTGAAAGTGCTTCATTTTTCGAAGAAGAACCGTGTGTCCCAGATGCAAATCCGGAGCGGTGGGGTCGAAGCCTGCCTTCACGCGCAGCGGCCGGTTCTCTTTTGCGGACGCAATCAGCCGTTCGCGCAGTTCTTCCTCTCGAATCAGCTCCGAGAGACCCTTTTTTATATAAGTGAGCTGATCGTTAACAGGTGGAAAGGGCACAGTCGTATCTCATTGTAAAAGCAACGTCTAGAATGAAGTTCATGAAATTGCCGCTGCTGTTGTTGGCAGGCGCAAGTGTCATGTCCGCACAGTCCTCGCTTGATTCGCTTGTCGATCGCTATTTCGACGATTACTTCCGGCTCTACCCCAGCGCCGCAACGGCCGCCGGCTTTCATCATCCATTTGATTCGCAGTTGGAAGACTATTCCAAAAAAGGCTTCGATCGGCGTATCCAGCTCGCGCACAGATACTTGCCGCACTTTGAGAATCAGCCCGCTTCGGATGACCGCGATTTTATCGTTTCACGCCTTCGAGCCGGTCTTTTGAGCCTCGAAACTATTCGCGACTATGTAAGAGACCCCGATATCTATTCGAGCGGCGTCACTTCCTCGATTTTTGACCTGATCAGCCGCAAGTTTGCCCCGCCAGAAGAGCGTTTGAGATCAGTTGTTGCACGCGAGCGGCAAATCCCGCAAGTGCTCGCGCATGCCCGCGAGAACCTCACGAACCCGCCTCGAATCTATACGGAAATCGCGATTGAGCAGCTTCCGGGCAACGAAAGTTTTTTTGCCAAAGACGTTCCCGCGGCTTTCACTGAGGTCAAGGATCGTACCTTGCTCGATGCGTTCGCAAAGAGCAACTCGGCAACAATTGACGTGTTGAAGCAATATCAACGGTGGCTCGAGTCCGACTTGCTCACTCGCTCGCATGGCGACTTCCGTATTGGTTCAGAGAACTTTCGGAAGAAGCTGCTGTTTGACGAAATGGTAGACATCCCACTCGATCGGATTCTCGAGATCGGCTATGCCGATTTGCGAAAAAATCAGAACTGGCTAAAGCAAGTCTGCGCCAAGATTGACCCGGCGAAAACACCGCAGCAGATCGCCGATCGGATCGGCAAAGATCATCCTGAGCCGAGCCGCCTGCTTGAATCGTTTCGTAACACCTTCAACGGGCTCATCGGTTTTACTGATGCACATCACATCATCACCATCCCTTCGGATGTCAGACCGATTCTGGAAGAGACACCGCCGTTCATGCGTGCCTTGACAACCGCATCGATGGACACACCTGGGCCGTATGAGAATGTCGCGACCGAGGCGTACTTCAACGTCACGCTCCCGGAGAAGAATTGGTCTCGCGAAGAGACGGAAGAGTTCATGACCGCATTCAATCGCGGCACCATCGTCAGCACTGCCATTCATGAGGCTTATCCCGGCCATTATGTCCAGTTTTTGTGGTTCCACCGCTTGCAGTCGAAGAAGCGGAAGCTGCTGCACTGCAATACGAACGTTGAGGGCTGGGCGCACTACACGGAGCAGATGATGCTCGACGAAGGCTACGGAGACGGTGACCTTCAGCTGCGCGCGGGCCAGTTACTCGATGCGTTGCTTCGCGATTGCCGCTATATTGTCGGACTCGAGATGCACTCGGGCAAAATGACGTACGACCAGGGCATCGAGTTCTTCATGCGAGAAGGCTTTATGACGCGGGCCTACGCCGAGCGCGAAACGAAGCGCGGCACCTCCGACCCGACTTATCTTTACTACACGCTGGGCAAGCTTCAAATCATGAAGCTTCGCGAGGACTA
>JAFAQG010000847.1 GCA_019246575.1 Acidobacteriaceae bacterium | reverse complement strand
GGCACCGCCAAATACACCAAAGTGCAGCAGCAGTTAATTGCCGCCCGCTTGGACGCACGCCCGAAGAAACCCGTCGTCGAAGAAGCACCCCCGGCCCCGCCGCCCGGTCCACGGCGCTCGGCCAGCTTCGCCCGCTAAATCGCACGGGCATGGCTTTGCCCTTTTCTTCGGGACGATTCTGGTCATCGCGGCCGCAGTCTCGTCTGGATCGTCACGTCTGGATTCTTGGATTTTGCTGTGTGTCTGGCTAGTCTTCGCTTTCGGCGGCCAGTTTTTGCAGAACCAAATACACCCGATTTGTGTGCCGGTAAAGGAGGGTTTGCCCCTCATGACCTCAGAGCGAACGTTCATGTGCTCCGGCAAATCATGTATTGAGTCTGATAACGTTTACCCTCCTCTCCTCCTCACGTCGCCGTCTTCTCCACGAATCCCTCGACATTTACTGAGTACAACGCGCTCTTCCCTTCCCGATCGCTCTCGAAGTAAACCCGGCCGCTGTCGGGAGAGAAAACCGGCGATACAGTCCTCGGCTCCTTGGCACGGTGCTCGCACAACGTCATCTCGCGCTTCAGTGACCGCAGCAGCAGAATCACATTGGGTTGCGCCTTGCTCCGGCTCGCCCCAACGAACACCGTCGCATTGCGATTAGGAGAAAACACCGCAAACTGGGTAGTCGCCGCTACACGTTGCTCGATAAGGCTCTCGACGTGTACTTGTCTGATTTCCGATACCATCGCCTTCTCGGTTTCGATTTGCCGCAAAAACAGCAGCCATTCGCCATCGGGCGACCAGAAAGGGAACGAGATCTTTCCTTTCGAGAGCAGCCTGGGCCCACCCGCCCCCCGTCCGTTACCGATTGCCGCATACCAATACTCGACGCCATCGGTCGGCGCATCTCTCGCGAAAAAACACCCGGATCCATCCGGACGTATCAGGCACTCCGGCCGTACGTTTCGCGCGATGACACTGCCGCCCAATACCTGCAAGTCGCGGCCACGAACAATGACGGCGGAGGATCCCGGCCGCCCCATTGCAAACGCACTCACATCTTCCGCCACCGTGTGCGTCCGCTTGTTTGCTATCGAGACTTCCTTGAGCACGCCTCTGTCGATGAAGTAAAGGAATCGTTCGCTCTCGTCCAGACACACCGAGCGCGGGTCAAGCTCGACCGCCTCTGCCATCTGCCGCAAAACGCCGGTTCGAAGATTCAGTTGAAACGGCGCAAGCTTCCCCGTCCGGTTCGAGGAGAACATCAGGAACCGGTCCCGCGCCGAAACGAACCGGTTCGCCGGCGCGGGCAGCAGACTTGTGCTCGTCAGCGCCGTCAATCGCACTACGACGCCCTCGGTAGCCGGATCCAAAAGGCGAACGAATTCGCCCATCCGGGGTAACTGCTTTGCTTTCCTGCTTTGACTCGTCTGGGCGGCCAGGGAGCCCGGCAACAGAGATAGCATCGCGCGGCGCGTGATGCGGTGTTTCACTCTTCGAAAGATCTGCCTCTGAAATCAGTGTTACACTAGCCCGGCGCGCGATCGAGGCGCGAATCCTTTACTTAACCGGAGGCGCGGCAAGCGGTTTGCCGCATTTCCTCTCTTCACAACCCCAAATCGCTATTTGCAACGGGCCTCGCTGGTCGCGCCACATACGCGTTCTTTAGAAACCGGTAAGGGTTGACCGGCGTTCCTGCCACGCGTATCTCGTAATGCAGATGCGGCGATGTAACCCGGCCCGTTCCGCCCGAAAGCGCTATGACTTCTCCAACTCTGACCTCTTCGCCCGGCACAACCAGGAACTGAGATAAATGTGCATAGTAAGTCTCGATGCCGTTCCCATGATCGACTACCACCAGCTTCCCGTAACGGCCGCTCCAGCCCGCATTGGCCACCACCCCGTCGCCGGTCGCATGTACTTCGCTGCCGGTCGAGGCGGAAAGATCGATGCCGGTGTGAAAAGCCCCTTCGCCCGAGAACGGGTCCGTTCGACCTCCGAACGAGCTTCGAACGACGCCGTCGACCGGCCAAGCGGTAGGTTGCGTGTGCGATTGCCATTGGAACGCGTACCGCTGATAGATTCTCGAATAGCTCGCCGCCTTAAGGAAATTAAATTCCTCGATTGACCCTTCAACCGTAGGCGCCGCCGAGTTGTCCGAATCCATGGACGCAGCCAGCTCGGCGGCTGGTGGTTGCTTGATACCATACGCGGACGATATCTCGCTCGCCAGGGTCTCGAGCGATGCGATCTGGTCACGCCTCTGCGAAGAAATCTTTTGCAGCTCACGGTAGCGCTTACGAAGGCCGTCGAAATCCGCCCGGAGCTGTTCGTACTTCGATGCTTTCCAGCTCAACCGCATATAGTTCGACAACAGCAGAGCCAGAAGAGCGGCCACGGCAGCCAAACTCCACGCCACACATTTTGCGCATCGGTGGGTTACATGTACGCGTCTGAGCCGCCCCTGCATGGACTGGGCAAACTCTACAACCAAGTACGGCTGGCTCATTGGACTCCTCAAAACAATGGGACCTGATGAACGACTACGCAGACGAGCGAATACTCAGGCTATATTCCCCAGGGTGGTATGTCAACACGGCACTGTACAGTAAGTTAGCTAACATTTACATCTGGGTTCGTTTCGCAAAATCGACCGCTCCGGTGGCGAGTTCGTTTCGCAAAAACACGGCATCTGATGGTATTTACAGGACTTTACAGCGCACGGGTAACGTCGGCTTGCGCCAAGCTCATCTTTCGAGTAGGGCCAAGGAGGCCTGGAAATGAATAAAGCAATTCGTATACTCTTCGCAGGCTGCCTGGCAGTCGGCATGATTTGGGCGGCCGACGTGACCGGCAAGTGGTCGGCGGACTTTCAAGCGCCTAACGGCAATACGTTCCACACTGTTTTCAACTTGAAGGCCAACGGCGATAAGCTCACCGGGACCGTGTCAGGCCCGCGCGGCGGCGAGACTGAAATTTCTGATGGCAAGGTCGACGGCAAGAACGTCTCTTTCAAAGTCGTACGCGAGTACAACGGTAACCAAGTCACCATGACATATGAAGGCCAGGTCGACGGTGACGTCCTGCACTTGACCGTGAAGCGCGAAGGCGGCGAGGGCGGCGGTCCGGGCGGCCGAGGCGGTGCGCGGCAGTTCGACGCCAAGCGCTCCAGCTAACGAATCGTATGGGGGACCGGCGAATTAGCGCGGTCTGCCTTCAGGCGCACGCCATAATCATTATGAATGGCGTTCGAGCGTGAGATAGAGCTGGCAAAGCTATTGGCGCAGGAGGCCGGCGCGCTCGCGCTCGACTACCAGCGGCGCGGTGTCACGGCCGAGCAAAAGCCCGATGAGTCTCCGGTGACGGCGGCCGACCGCGCCTGCGAAAAGCTAATTGTGGACCGCATCGCTCAGGAGTTCCCGGGAGACGGCATCCTGGGCGAAGAAGGCACAAACCGGGACACCGGCACCCGCCGCTGGATCATAGATCCTATCGACGGCACCCGCGATTACGTTCGCGGCATTCCCCTGTGGGCCGTGCTGATTGCCCTCGAAGAAGACGGCGAAGTCGTGGCCGGCGTGGCGCACAGCCCGCGCCAAGGTCTGCTGGTTTCGGCTGCGAAAGGCAGCGGCGCTTGGGCCAGTGGAACGCGCATTCATGTATCGGGTCAGACTGATCCCTCTCAGTCAGTCCTTTCCTTCAACGGTCTTCACAAGCTCGGGGCAAGGCGCTTTTCCGGACGCCTCGTGGACTGGTTCCAGCAGTTCTGGGCTGTCCGCTGCCTCGGAGGCGCGGTCGACGCTATGCTCGTTGCGCAGGGCCACGCGGATGTCTGGATCGAACCCGAGGCCGCTCCCTGGGATCTCGCACCGTTGAAGATTATTGTCGAGGAGGCCGGCGGTATATTCGCCAGTTTCGACCGCAAGAATTCTATCTACGACGGTAACGCCTATGCCTGCACTCCCGCTCTCGAGCCTTACGTTCACAAACTTTTGAAGTCGTAAACTTTGCGCCTGCTGTCACATAGCGGCAGCACGTCCGCTTGGCACGGCATCGAATAGGTGAATTTACAGTCCATGACCGGTTACGAAGCACTACGTTCCGATGCCGCATGGATCGATCTCTCGAAGCGCGGAAAAATCCGCGGAACAGGCGAAGATCGAGCCCGGCTTCTTCACGCCATGTGTACAAATGACGTGCAGAACCTGGCCGTAGGCGAAGGCCTGTACGCGTTCTTCTTAACCGCACAGGGAAGAATCGTCGCAGACGCATACATCTACAACTTCGGCGAAAGCTTT
>JAFAQG010000582.1 GCA_019246575.1 Acidobacteriaceae bacterium | reverse complement strand
GATCGGCTACTCGTGGTACCACGCCCTGCAGGCCCGCGTCGAAAAGAGGTTCTCGCACGGCTACACCTTGCAAGCCTCTTACACCCACTCGAAATACATGCAAGCTACCGAGTTCTTGAACCCCACCGATCCCGTACCCTACAGGATGATCTCCGATATGGATCGGCCCAATCTCTTTTCCATGAGCGCCCTCTGGGAAATCCCGGTCGGACAGGGCCGCCGCTACTTCAGCAATGCTCCGGGGCCCCTCAACGCCATCATCGGAGGCTGGCAGCTCAACGCGGACGAGGTGCATCAGTCGGGGCAGCCTCTCGCCTGGGGCAGCATCACATCGAACTGCACGTGTACGACGTCGTCGATCATCTTCACCGGCAACATCAAAGACATTCCGTTGCCCGCCGGTCAGCGCAGCGTCGATCACTGGTTCAATACCGCCGGATTCAACACCGTCACTGCGCAGCAACTCGCGAACAACATCCGAACCTTTCCGCTCCGTTTCAGCGGCATCCGCGCCGAAGGCCAGACTATCTTCAACCTTTCGTTGATCCGCAACTATCACATCGCTGAGCGCTTGAGCGCGCAATTCCGCGCCGAAGTCTACAACGCTCTGAACCATCCTGTGTTTTCCACACCGAACACCACGCCCACCAGTTCCGCCTTCGGAACCATCACCAGCGATGTCTCCGAGCCGCGGGAATGGCAGTTTGCGTTAAAATTCCTCTTCTGATGCCTGATAGCTGTTTCCGTGTGGTGGCGCAGACGATCGCTTTAGCGTCGTCTGCGTCTCTCGCCTTGGCCCAGTCCCCCTCTCCTTCCCCCGCCAACCTGGCACAAGGACAGCAATCCTACACCAAGCTTTGCAGCGGCTGTCATGGAGGCGACGGACACGGCACCGAACAGGGTCCGGCGCTCGTCGGCAGTCGCAGAGTCCGCGCGGCGTCCGTCCAAGCCCTACAGCTTATAATTCACAACGGCATTCCTGCGAACGGAATGCCCGCCTTCAATCTCCCACCTGACGAACTGACTAACCTCGCCGCTTTCGTTCACTCGCTCAACGCACCCGCGGCCCAGAGCGCATTCGCCGGCGACCCGCGCCCTGGCGAAAAATACTTCTTCGGCAAGGGACAATGTGCCTCCTGCCACATGGTTCTCGGAAGAGGTAGCCCCATCGGCCCGGACTTATCTAACTTAGGATCCGATAGGACAGCGGACGAGATCCAGACCGCGTTAACACAGCCGAGCGCAGCCATTACACCGGGTTACGAGTTAGTCACGGTCAAACTAAAGGACGGCAAGTCTATTCGAGGTTTCGCTAGAGGTCAAAGTAACTTCGATCTCCGCTTGCAGGATCTCGATGGAAATTTCCATTTCTTCGACGCCGGTCAGATTGAATCCGTCGAAAGCGAGAAGCAATCGCTCATGCCGCCCGTTCAGGCCACGCCCGAAGAGCTGCACAACTTGTTGGTTTACCTGAGCCAGCTCACAGGCGTCAAGCCCGGTGTAACTGTTGCCGCCGATACCCGGGAACACAAAGGCGTCGATTTCTCCAGAATCCTAAATCCGAAACCGGGCGAATGGCTGACTTACAACGGAAAACTAAGCGCCAACCGGTTCAGTGACCTAAATCAGATCAATACGGGAAATGTAAGTCACTTAGTCGCCAAATGGACGTTTTCCATTCCCCTGTGGCAACAAAGGTATCCCGATAACCCGTACTTCAATCACAAATTGGAATCCTTCGGCGTGGAAACAACCCCGCTCGTCGCCGACGGCGTCATGTACATTACGGGCCCGAACTCCGTCTTTGCCCTCGATCCGCGGACCGGGCGTCAGGTTTGGGTGTACTCGCGCCCTCGCGGCGCACTGATGGTCGGCGATGCAGCAATCGGCACCAACCGCGGCGTTGCCATCCTCGGCGACAAGATCTTCATGGCGACCAACGACGCGCATCTGATCGCTTTGAACCGCACAACGGGACAACTGGTTTGGGAGCAAGTCATGCCCGAACAAGCGATGCCCTATGGTTCCACAATCGCCCCCTTGATCGTGAAAGACAAGGTCATCGCAGGCGTCTCGGGCGGCGACTGGGGCATTCGCGGCTTCATCATCGCGTTCAAAGCGGCAACCGGCGAATGCGCGTGGCGACGCTGGACCCTTCCGGCGCCGGGAGAACCTGGCAGCGAGACCTGGAAAGGTAAGGCCAGCACAGCGGCGCAGGGAGGCGGCGCAACTTGGCTCACCGGTTCCTATGATCCGGAAACCGACACGCTGTTCTGGACGACCGGCAACCCCTACCCCGATTCCGACGACCGCGACCGCGGCGGCGATAACTTATACACCGATTCGGTTCTTGCGTTGAACCCCGATACGGGCGAACTGAAGTGGTACTTTCAATTCACCCCTCACGACACTCACGATTGGGATGCCACCGAGCCGCCGGTGCTGGCCGACGCGAAATTCCAGGGACACGACCGCAAACTCCTCCTGCAAGCGAATCGCAATGGCTTCTTCTATGTACTTGACCGGACCAGCGGAAAATTTTTGTTCGCGAAGCCTTTTCTCAAACACCTGACCTGGGCAAGCGGAATCGGCCCCGATGGCCGCCCGCAACTGCTACCGCCCGGCGATATCGTCTGTCCGAAATCCGCTACTAACTGGAGCGCCACTGCGTTCAACTCTTCGACGCGTCTCTT
>JAFAQG010000521.1 GCA_019246575.1 Acidobacteriaceae bacterium | reverse complement strand
CGTCCGCGGAATTTAATTTCTGCGGCCGGGTTTTGTTGTTTAAAACACTTTTCTGTTGCAAAGTAGCCGCGCTTCGGATAAGCTCTTGTCCCAAAGGAGGGCAGCATGAAACGTCTGCTCACGAGTTGTATCCTCGCCGTTTTCGCCGCTCCGTTTGCGTCCGCGCAGATGGGCGACTATCTGGATGTGTTTGTCGCGAAAGTAAAGCCCGAGAAGCGGGCCGATTTCGATGCCGTGAACCGGAGAATAACAGAGGCAAACCGGAAGGCAAGAGGCGACACGTGGATCGCATTCGAAGTGATGTACGGCGAATCGAACACGATTTATTTCGTCAGTCAGCGTAAGGATTACGCGGCAGTCGATGCCGGAACTACGGCATTCGAAAACGCGATCAAAGAAGCGTACGGCCCTGGCGGCATGAAGAAGATGGAGCAGGATTTCAACAACACGATCATCAGCTCGCGCGGCGTGCTTCGCAGGCGCAGACCAGATCTCAGTATGAACTTTCCGAAGGATGAGCAGGCGTACAACAAGCTGGTTGGCGGCGCTCGCTGGCTACGCACCATTCGAGTGCAGGCGAAGCCTGGGCATGCAGAGGACTTTGAAAATCTCGCGAAGCAGGTGAAGGCGGCTTATGAACAAGGCGCACCTTCGTGGACCGTCCTAGCATCTCAGACGGTGGCAGGGGAGCCGGGCGCGGTTTACTATTTTTCGTCGCTGCAACCTTCCCTGGCCGCGTTCGATTCGTCTCCGAGTCTGCTGAAGCTGATGGGCAACGAGGCCTTTTTCAAGTGGGAAAAGGGGTCTGCCGACACTGTGATCACGTCCGAAACATTGCTGTTCCGGATAGTGCCGGAATTGAGCAATGCACCGGAAGAGATTGCCAGCACGTCGCCGGAGTTCTGGCGGCCTAAGGCGCCGGCCACGACGAAGATGAAACCCGCGGCGCAGGCTGCGAAGACCGGGCAGTAACTCCATTCAAATCTCGAGTAGATAACCTTTCTTACCGACGTTGCGGCAGTGCGTCTTGCCTAATTGGGTTTCGACGCCCGCGGCTTCGTGTATGTGACCGCAAAAGAAATATTCCGGCTGATACCTCTCGATAAATTGTCTGATTGCTGTGCTTCCGGCGTGCGTGTTCGCATTAACACGATCGAGTGGAGTGTCTCGCGGCGGGCAATGACAGATGAGTATGAGCGGAGTTAGTGTGGCAAACGACGCCAGGCGCTTTGCCAGCTCCTCTTCCGTGTACTCGCCCGGCGTGTCGAAGGGGGTCGGATTCGAGTAGCCAACTCCGGCGACCTGGTAGGGACCAGCTTGCAAGGCGCCGCCGTGAAAATTGTGTAGTCTAAAATCTCTGCACAGCCGGACGATATCGTTCTCGGATTCATGATTGCCGGGCAACACGTACATGCGCTGAGCGCGGCGGGCGAGAATGGGTCCAGTGTGCTCGAGACCGCGTCCCCAGTTGACGAGATCGCCCGCGGCGAAATACAGGTCGGCGTCCGTGTCGACGAGCCTTGCCAAAGCCGCAGTATCGCCGTGAGTATCCGAGAAGATCAGCAGTTTCATCTCAGACGATGTTAAACAACGAATTGTTTTCTCGAAAAGGGTTTGATAGCCTGTCACAGATTGCTGCTCGGGGGTGGACGGCGCTTATTCGTTTTGGAGGAAATCGCGTGAGATCGTCTGTCATTTGTGTCGCTTTCCTGGCGTCGTTTGTAGCCCCGAATGCTTTCGGCCAAGGCTGCGTTTGTCAACGGCAGAACGCTTCAGGGTACGCGGGCGACAACGCGTACATGAAGCGCGGCGACTGGCTAATTTCGACGGTTTACCAAAACTTCACGTCGGATCGCCACTATCAGGGCACGACTTTCATCCCCGCGCTGACAAGCCGCGGACCGACGAACGTGCAGAATGCGTTCAGCATCAGCGCGGCTTATGCAGTTACAGACCGGCTGGCATTAACGCTCGAAGCCCCGGTGATTCTAACTAGCTACACACTCAACCGAGTGCCTCCCCGCGGAACCACTCCCGTGAAGGAAGGAACACATTCGCACGGCTTAGGCGATATGACATTACGGGCGAGTTACTGGGTTCGAAACACGTATCAGGCGAAATGGAATGTAGCGTTTTCGTTCGGTGTGCAGGCACCCACCGGAGCCGCGGACGTGCAGGATACGATTTACGGCCGAGTTGTTCCGGAGGACGTTTCTGTGCAACCGGGATCGAAGGCCTGGGGGGTGCCCGTGGGAGCGAGCGGTTTTTGGGAATTCAGACGCTTTGCCGTGTTCGGAAGCGGCGCTTACCTGTTTAATCCGCGGGGGACGACGGGCGTTCCGACGTTCTTCGGGTCGCTATCGAATTCGAATAACACGCGCGTAAATTCGAGTACCGATCAATATCTCGGGCAATGGGGCGTAGTGGGCAAAGTGTGGCGAAAGAAATGGCCGTTGCCCTCGCTTTCATACCGGATCAGCGGCGTACCGGTTCACGACGTGTTCGGGCCGTCGGACGGGTTCAGGCGGCCGGCGGACGTTCAGTTCATCGAGCCTGGTTTCAGCTTGCAGTTCGGCTCTGACGTGGTTTTCTTCAGCACCGGAATACTGACCTACGTGAATGTGAAACCCACGCCCGCCAATCCGAATGTGACTGACGCCACCATTCCGAAGTACGTTTTCAATTTAGCGTTCAGCCATCGTGTGAATGGCCGGCACGAACTACGCTGATCCGACGCCTGCGGCTTGCGCGACAGGCCGGTAGCCACAATTCGCGGCCTTCTTCATTGCTTCGAGACCCTCCTGAGCTGTGAGGAGCGGGATTGTTTTCACACTCCGGCAAGATCCTCCGGCCGAAATCGCCATCGCGAATGCCGCAGCACTCACGCTATCGGGCATATCTACAATGACAACCGCGTCGTAGTCTCCGAACGAGAGCCACGCGCGCTCGATCTTTCCGCCAAGCTTTTCGACAGCGGCTTGGATTATCTGGCCACGATCCTGAGGGTTATTGACCAAGGCTGCCCAGGACTGGGATGTGTAGGCCGCTTCAACAAGGAATTGCGCCATTTTAACGTCTCCTTTTCGGGGTGGAGGCAGCATATAACAATTTGCGCCGGCATGCAAGCGAGCCCGCCAGGGCTGTCGCGCCGCATCTTGTAACCGAATTCGCGCGATGCCGACCGAGATCCGAGACGGTGGTAAGCTAAGTCGCGTGCAGTGCTTGCTGGACGCTCTGCGGGATGAACGCTCGGAAGTCAATCTTGATATAGCGGCGCTCGAGCTAGCGAGCATCGAATTCCCCGGTTTGGATGCTGAAGCATCTCTGTTCCGGCTGGATAGTATCGCGGATGAAATCAGGTCGAAGTTACGAGCCCATTCGAGCGGTCTCGACTTCGTGCGTGCAGCCAACGAACTGATGTTCGACACGTTGCAATTCCGAGGCAACGATGACGATTATTATGACCCGCGCAACAGCTGCCTGAATTCTGTTTTGAGCCGACGCATAGGGATACCGATCACGTTGTCGGTGGTTTACATCGAAGTTGCGCGCAGACTCGGGCGTCCCGTATATGGCGTAGGTTTGCCCGGGCACTTCATCGTAGCGTATGAAGACGCGAATGCGCGGTATTGGATTGATCCATTCCACAGCGGCCGCATATTGTCGTTCGCGGATTGTTCGGCGCTAGCGAAGCAGACGTCCGGAGTGGACCTGCGCGCCAATCCGGCCGTGCTTGCGCCAGTTACGAAACGGCAGATTTTGGTGCGGATGTTAAGTAACCTCAAGGCGATTTACTTACGCGGACAAGCGTTCGACAAAGGGCGGGAGGTGTTGGACCTACTAATTGCCGCAATGCCGGATTACGCCGAAGAGTACCGCCACCGCGGTCTAATTCATTTGCGGCAGTTGAATCATCAAGCTGCAAAGGCGGACTTTGAGACTTATCTGCGCCTCGAGCCTCAAGCGCCGGAGCGTGAACAAGTCCAAAAACAATTGTTGCTAATTGAGCGATGGAAAGCAGGACTGAACTGAGGGCTTGCGCGGTGTTCGTGCCCAGCTCAGCTCGCAGGATCAAGTTCTTTGACGCGCGCGGCGATGATCGTCAAATCGCGGATGAATAGGCCGTATTCTTCCTGATATCGCTCCGGTACGCGCAGGATGGCGGAAGGATGAACGGTTGCGACAAGTTCTTTCGCCCATTGATGGGGGAAGAATAGGCCGCGCTGGGCGGTAATGCGGAATTTCGGTCCCATCAGCGACTGCGCTGCCGTTGCGCCAAGGCAAACGACGAGCTCGGGTTCGATGGCGGCCAGCTCGGCTTCGAGCCATGGACGGCAGGCAGAGATCTCGATACCGCTCGGCTTAGCGTGTATACGGCGTTTCCCGCGCTCTATCCACTTAAAATGCTTCACGGCGTTGGTGACGTAAATTTTGTCCCGGTCGAGCCCGGCTTCGAGCATGGCCTTACTCAGAAGACGTCCGGCGGGTCCGACGAAAGGATGTCCGGTTCGATCTTCCTCGTCCCCGGGCTGCTCGCCGACCATGACGACCTTCGCATCCTGCGGTCCCTCGCCGAATACGACTTGAGTAGCGCGAGCATACAGCTCACATCCGCGGCAGCTCGGTGCAGCAGTTCGTAGCTTGCGTAGATCGTGCGTACGGGGTACCCATTCGGCCGCCGATGGTTTCTGCATCTTAACGGGTCCAAGCGGCTCGCGCATACTGCCTTTCTACCTTAACGCGGACGGAACGACTTACTCCGGTCAGAAGATTTACTTTCGTAGGTATGCGAGCTGAGTGCGGGTAACGTTGCTGAAAAGACCGACATCCTAGTGAATGAGAGATGGGCGGTGTTCTTAGAGGCATATTCGGCTATTGCTTCCTTATCTTCATCGTTCGCATCGTAGGCAGGCGTCCTGGAAAGCAGATCACTCCTTCTGAATTCGTTCTGATCTTCTTCATGGGAGGGGTTACGCTGACTCCGATGGTGGGAGACGATCGTTCGCTAACGAATGCGCTTCTTACTATCACGAGCATCGCCGTCACGCATTTCGTCATCGCGTGGCTGAGACAGCGTTTCCCCGCGTTCGCGAAAGTTGTCGACGGAACACCGCTGGTTCTGCTTAAGAACGGGAAATGGCAAACAGAAACGATGGTGAAAATGGGGATCTCCGAAGAGGATGTTATGGCCATGGCACGGGACCAGCAAGTGAACACGCCTGACGACATCGAATACGCCGTTCTCGAACGAAATGGCGAGATTAGTGTCATTCCCGCTTCCGCCGACTCTTAAGCACAGCTTCTGGTTCGCGAATGACTGCTTAACAATCGACCGAGGATTATCGAAAGAATGGCTACTGCGCTAGAGACGAAGCCCGTCGAGGATACTGTATCGAAAGTTAACGATGAAATAGCGGTCGGCTCCGATCTCGACTTTCAGCGGAAATGGTGGAGATGGGAGCGCCTGGTTTGGATATTCTTTACGGCGCTGATCATCGCCGATGTGGCGGGTTGTTTCGGAAGAGGACCGCTGGCCAAAGCCCGAACACGGACGAGTGACGGTGTGATGGATATTTCATACGAGCGTATCGAGCGATTCGGCACGCCCTCGATTTTGACGATTCAATTTGGTAAAAGCGCGAACCGCGATGGCAAGGTTCAGCTTTTGGGCCGGTGAGGCGCTACTGAAATCGCTCGGCGCTAAGCGCGTCATTCCGCAGCCGTCCGTTTCCACTTTGTGCGATCAAAAATCTACGTAGTGCCGTAAAGTGCGATGTCCACGGTTATTCACGCTATCGTAGGCTATTTTTTCTTGCTCCTCGCGGTGCGCGTCCTGAGCCGCAGGCCCGGGTCACAGATGACGCCCTTCGAATTTGTGATTGTGTTCTTGATGGGCGGCGTGATCATTCTTTCGACGGTAGGGACGATCACTCGGAAACAAATGCGGTATGTGCGGTGATTACCGTAGGACTGATGCACCGGCTTGTCTCGAGCCTGAAACAGCGCTTTCCATGGCTGGGTGCGTTGGTGGACGGCACGCCGCTTGTGCTCTTAAAAGATGGAGAATGGCAGACCGAAGTAATGAAGAAAATGCGGCTGGCCGATGACGATGTGATGGCCGCAGTGCGTACGAAGGGGGTGAAGACTCTAGATCGGATCAAGTACGCCATTCTCGAACGGAACGGCGGAATCAGCGTTTTTAAAACAGAAGAGGAGAGCTAACCAGCGGACGCGATCAAGCCAGGAGCAACCCCGAGATGCTCGCGAACTATTCGAAAATCACGACGGTGGGACTGTGAAGTTATCCCCTGTATCATTGACCCATTGCCGCAAGCGTCCAATGAGCTTTTTCCGCTCGGCACGATAGATATTATTCTGCGCAAGGTTCGCTTCCTCGTACGGATCTTCGGTGAGATTAAACATTAGCCACGAATAGTTTTCGAAACAGGCATATTTCCAGCCATCATTAGTCACCAACCCGCGATAACTCGTATTGATGCTGTCCGGATGACCCGTCGGGATCACGTTCTCGAGATAAGCAGAATCGGGTTCCGGCGCTGGAGCCCGCTTGTGGATGCGGTAATGCGAATAATCCGTTCCCTCCATCCAATCCGGCTTACGGAGGCCGCAGAGTCCCAATGTCGTCGGCGCGATATCGACACTATTCATGGGCACAGAGACGCGACCTCGGTTTAAACCACCGTACGCGGGTAAGCTGCCTGAAAAGATCATTGGGATGCGGATGGCCTCCTCATACGGCGTAACCTTTCGGAACATGCCGTGCGAGCCGCCCATTTCTCCGTGATCCGCAAAGAAGAGAACGTGCGTATTGAACAACTGGCCGTTCTTCTCCAGGGCCTGGATAATTCTGCCGTAATTCCAATCGAGGTTCTCGATCTGCGCGTAGTAACCAGCCAGCTCGCGCCGGGCACGCTCCTGCACTCGGTCTACTCGCGCAACATTCGCGCGCAACGCGAGACGCTGAGGTTGAAAGTGCGCCATGTATTGCTCGGGCGCGACGTTAGGGTCGTGGGGCGGCTGCACGCTCATGACCGCGAAGAACGGTCTGCCGCGTCCGTTCTTTTCGTTCTCCGCCTTTCCGTTGAGATATCGAATGAAAATATCCGTGAGGGCGTCGGTTTCGTAGCCGGGCAGCCGGTAATGAAACGCATCTGTGCCGGTTCCGCCGTGAACCCAGCAATCCCACTGGCTGTTGTTGTTCTCGTAGCCGATCCAGTAACGAAAATTCCCGCGGCGATCCGGATCTGTGATGAAGAATGCTGCGCGTCCGTTCGATTCGTGCCAGCCGCCCAGGTGCCACTTGCCGATATATGCTGTGTCATAGCCGTTCTCATTGAAGACATCGGCGATGGTTTTCTGACCCTGCGGGAGAGGATACTCATGGCCGGGAACACAATGGTGCGCGTAACGGCCTGTTAGCATCGATCCGCGAAACGGGCAGCATAGCGGAAATCCCGATAGAGCTCCCGTGAAGTTGAGGCCGTTCACTTCCGCGCGCTCGAGAGAAGGCGTACGCGCATTTGGGTCACCGTTGAACGGAAGGGCCTGCGCGCGAAGTTGGTCACCAAGTATCCAGATCACATTTGGCCGTTGATTCTCATTTGGTTCCGGCGCTTCATGCCCGGCAGGCGGACCGGAATATTGGGGCCCGAGACCGGAGAGAGCAGTATTTTCCTGCGCTCTGGCCGCGAGAGCCGTTGCGCCCGCGAGAGATCGAGAGAAGAAGGACCGCCGGTTCATATAACGGATAGAATAACCATCAACCTTGGAGTGGACATGACTCGTTTTGCAATCGGTTTGTGCATAGCCGCTGAGGCCTTTGCTCAGACGGCCTCGATCACGGGCAAAGTGACGGACCCCAGTGGCGCGGCGGTTCCGGACGTCAAAGTCCTTGCGAAGGCCAGTGCGACTGGCGTGGGTACGCAGACGGTTACGAACCAGGACGGATATTACACGCTGAGTTCTCTCGAGCCGGGGTCGTATGATCTCACGCTCAACAAATCGGGTTTCGAGGAGATCGACCAAAATGGACTTACGCTGCAGGTTGAGCAGGTTGCTCGGCTGGATTTTGTGCTGAAAATCGGACGCTCGTCGCAGCACATCGAGGTCACGGCACAAGCTCCGCTACTCGAAAGCGAAGCGTCGACGGTGGGACAAGTAGTGCAGGCGCGCCAGATCACGGAGTTACCGCTGCTCGGACGCAATCCCTACGCACTGGCGCTGCTTGTGCCGGGCGTGCGCCCTTCTATCGGAGTCAACAATCTTCCCATCGACCAGATCAGCTCGGTTTCCTACGCGATTGGAGGACAGCGGGCCTCTGCGAACGAGTTTCTTCTCGACGGCGCTCCTAATTCTGCGCCATCTCAAAACCAG
>JAFAQG010000203.1 GCA_019246575.1 Acidobacteriaceae bacterium | reverse complement strand
AAAATTCCGCTGCAAAATGCGTCCGTCGCTGGTGCGGTCAAAGAGCGCGCCCCATGCCTCTAACTCACGCACACGTGCCGGCGCTTCCTTTGCATGTATCTCGGCCATGCGCCAGTTGTTGATGTACTGGCCGCCGCGCATGGTGTCGGCGAAATGCACCCTCCAGTTGTCGCGCTCGTCCACGTTCGACAGAGCCGCCGCGATGCCGCCTTCCGCCATCACGGTGTGCGCTTTGCCGAGGAGGCTTTTGGTAATAACCCCTACCCGCACGCCAGCCGCGGACGCCTCGATCGCTGCTCTCAACCCTGCTCCACCAGCACCGATTACCAGCACATCGTAATCATGAGTCTGGTATTCGGCCATTACAGAATCCTCCAATCCGGCCAGATGCCCATGGCGCAGAGGCGAACGTAGATGTCCGCGAACATGACTGAAAACAGACTCATCCAGGCAAAGAGCATGTGGCGGCGATTGAGGCAGCTCACGCAATCATAGGTTTTTCTGCGGGTAGGAGCCTTCGAGAGTTCGTCGACGCGACCGCCGATCAGGTGCCGGAGAGAGTGACAGCCAAACGTATAACAGCCGAGCAAGAGCACGTTGACGGCGAGAACGATCGTCCCGAGCCCGATACCGAACTCAGTGCGGCCGGTTTGAGGATTCGGAAACCAGCAGGCGCGCCACACATCGAGAGCAAGGATCACGAGAAAAACAAAGGCCAGATACAAGAAGTAGCGATGCACGTTCTGCAGGATCAGGGGAAAAGATCGTTCCCCGCGATAGCTTTTGCGCGGTTCACCTACGGTGCAGGATGGCGGATCGGCCCAGAACGCTTTGTAATATGCCCCGCGATAGTAATAGCAAGTGACGCGGAATCCGCCCGGCGCCCACAAGATGAGGACAGCAGCGCTGATCAAGGAAGGCCACCAGCGCGGCCAGGCTCCAAACCAGGAGTGAACGGGATCACCGAAAAGCTCGGGCGAATAGAACGGCGATAAATATGGCCCGAACCTGTAATAGCGGCCCTGAAAAGCGGCCCAGGTGGCATACACGATGAAGAGCGAGAGCCCGAAAAATGTCAGGAGCGGCTGAACCCACCACAGATCACGGCGCGCGGTACTGCCGAAACGGCCTTGACGGACCGGAATGTCGATAGAGGACATAGATTGCCGGCGCCCGATCAGAATTAGTCCCGAGCGGTGCGATTTAGCGAGGCGTAGAAACGCCTTAGTGATTTTACGAAACGAAGCGCGAGGGCGGAGTGAACCAGGAGTCAACGCTCAGTGGAACAGTTGGTTCGAGACGCGGAACCGAAGCCGCAGAAACAGATTGCCGATTCCAACAGTTCGAAGCGGTACGTCGAACGTCGCACCGAGGTGCGGGCGAGGAGGGATACGGACGTCGACCTGCTCGTCTCTGGACAGCACACCCTGGCCTGCGCAATGCAGGCACGCTGATAGCCAATCGCGTCCGGTTCCACGGCAAAAATCGCACGTGTTGTGGACGGGCACGGGGATCGACAAAACACCGCCGCTCTGCGCCTCATCCGGGGTGAGGATTACTTCTATGAGTAGAGGTTCGGCTCTCTCGGCCTTCGGTACGCCCCGGCCGGTGAAGTTGCGCATTAGCCGGTCGGCGAGCGCTTCAAACGAGGGGTGAACTGCATCTACATCCGCGAAGATAGATCGCGGTTCGACTGGCACACGGAAATGGTGAAGGGTGGTATCGCGGCCCGAGGCTCGCTCGAAGTCGCTGAGCGTTTCGTTGTACTGACGCCGGCGGTCGGGGTCGGATAGGACGTCGTGTGCCTCCGCCAATTCCTGGAAGGCGGCGGTTTGTTCGTTGCCTGCATGATCGGGGTGCATGCGTTTCGCGGCATCGCGGTAAGCGGCGCGGATGCCGGCCGGGGTTTCACTACGGGAAACGCCAAGAATGGCGTAATAGTTTTTCATTGCACAAGCGTTCCTGTTTCGGGCCGCTATCTACGTGTTTACACCCACAGACGGGCAAAAGGGAAGCGAGTGCTGGGGAATCCCAGCAATGCGATTAACGGCGTGTTGTCGACGGAAGAAGAAGCACGAACTGGCAGCTTGGGTTGGTGTACGCAGAGCAGGAAAGGATGCCGCGGCGCACGATCTTTTCCGGCCCATCGTCTCACGACGGTGCGTTTGGGTCTACCGCTCTAACCGTTACCGTCTAGCTCTGAATGTCGCGGAAGGAGTTCGAAAATACTGGAATAACCTCGTGCCCCGCCAGGCGCAGCGCACGGACGAGCCGGCTTTCTCTGGAGAGCCAATATCGCCGGCCACATCCGACAAAGATGATCGAGGAAGGTGCAAGAGCGGCAAGCACGCAGGCCCGGACGTCGCGACATAATCTCACGTCAATTCGAGTTTCGATTGCCTCGTCTTTACACCTCGCACAGAATCGCCTCAGTCTGAAATGTGGATCGACAGCCGGTTCGTCGAGCTGCAGAGGGTAGGGAACGACCTGCGGTATCAGGATGCGCATCGTTGCGCCAAGCTCCCGTGCAAGAGCGGTGGCCCGCCGAAGCGCGGCAAGAGTCGCATCGATCGTTGTGAAGATGATTGTGAAAGAGAGGCGGGCCGTCCGTGTCCTCTGCGGCTGCTCGACGGATTCATTCAGGAAGACTGAAGCATTATGCGTCCACTCGTGCTCAGATTCTATGGCCATTTCGCTACGCATTTTCAGCGTAGTTATTCCTCACTAAGGGAACACTTGTTGCTGCCTAAATATGGACTAAGGGTTTGGAGAAAATCGATAACCGATTCGCAGCTCGGTCAACAGATAGCGCGGATTTGCCGGATCCGGTTCTATCTTCTTCCGGATCTGATTTACGAACACGTGCAGATATTCGATTTCGTTGCCGTAATCGGGTCCCCAAACGGCCTGTAATAATTTGCCGTGCGGGATGGTTGTGTTCGGATGCGTGAGAAAGTAATGAAGCAGGTCGAATTCTTTGGGAGTGAAGCGAACGTCCCGCGCGGCCACGAAGACATGCCGGGTCTGAAGGTTCACTTCGACATTGCCGAAGCTCAGCTTGGACGCATCATTTGTGACCGAAAGACCGGAACGGCGCAAATTAGCTCTAATTCGCGCGAGCAGCTCAGGAACGCTAAACGGCTTAGTCACATAGTCGTCTGCGCCGGCGTCTAGAGCGGCAATCTTGTCTGCCTCGGAATTCCGCACGGTCAACATGATGATGGGCGTTTCCGAGCTGCTGCGTATTTCGGCACACGCATCGAGGCCACTCATACCGGGCATGTTGATGTCGAGAAGTATGAGA
>JAFAQG010000187.1 GCA_019246575.1 Acidobacteriaceae bacterium | reverse complement strand
AGCGGGCACGCTTGCCAGGATGAATGTCGAAGGCGATGTCTGATTGTTGCGTTCTTGGATCGTATTGAACCTCGGCATCGACGGAAGCATGATAGAAGCCGTTCTCCGCGAGCACATGTCGAATGGATGCGAGCGCCTGGCCTTTTTCCGATTCGAAGAACGGCGCTCCCAGATGCAGCTTCGTGGCCCCATACAACTGCCCTGCGTTCGGCGGACTCTTGAAGCCGTAGAGTGCGACGTGTCCTACGAAGTAGGCCGGTTTGGTGATGAAACGGAGTGCGACGCCTCCGGCCTCATTGCTGCCGTCTAGAGCGATATCCGAGAATCGCCCAGTCGAAAACAGATTTTCAATTGCTTGGTCGATCATCTCATGTCGGAAAACGCTGCCGATTGTAAACGGAAGGTGTGTTGTAAGGTCAGTAAAAGATAACGGTTGAGATTGTGGTTCAAATTCGATGCGCCGGATCGTGAGTCCGTCGTAGTTCAGCGCCTCCTGAATCAGCGGTTGTTCGCGTTGTTCGCCAAGTGCTGTAAAAGCAGGCAGAACAGCCAAAAAGAGCGCTGTAACTGAGCGTGCTAATCTCGCACGCGCGGCGGCGCGTTGCGCAAAATTAACTCGCAGGTGCGCTGCTAACATCGTCCTAGATGCGAACGGGCGAACGACACCGGTACTCGCGGCAAATACTCTTTCAGCCCATCGGTGAAGCGGGACAACTCAAAATTCGAAGCGCTTCGGTCTGCATTACGGGATGTGGGGCTCTCGGCAGTTTCCAGGCGGAAGCGCTCGCCCGAGCGGGCATCGGCAAATTGGTGCTGATCGATCGCGATTACGTCGACTTCAGTAACTTGCAGCGGCAATGTCTCTACGATGAAAGCGATGCTCGGAACGAAGCGCCAAAGGCCATAGCCGCGGCGCGAAGATTGTCCCAATTGAACCGTGACGTGGAAGTTCAGCCGCACGTTTCCGATTTGACACCCTCGAACGCGGAGGAGCTGATCTCACGCTGCGATCTCATCCTTGATGGTACCGATAACTTCGAAACGCGATATCTTCTCAACGATATCAGCGTCAAGCTCGGAATTCCTTGGATTTATGGCGCCGCTATCGGCAGTTACGGAGTCACCGTTCCAATTGTGCCGCCCAAGGGCCCATGCTTCGCATGTATTTATCCGGAGCCGCCGAAAAGCGCTCAGCCGACCTGCGACGTAGATGGAGTGCTCTCCTCAATCACTGGAGTTGTCGCATCCATGCAAGTGGCGATGGCATTGCGGCTGATTGTCCGCAGCAGCAGCGACTTCAGCTGTTCGATTCAAACCTTCGACGTGTGGCAAGGCACGAGCAAACAGGTTCCGGCCGGCCCTCCCGACCCGGAGTGCGCCACGTGCGGCAAGCGCAAATTTCATTACCTCGAAGGGCAACGGAGATCTCCCGTCAGTTTGTGCGGGCGGAACGCCGTTCAACTCCACGACTCGGATAGGCCGCTCGATCTCGAGCTTCTGGCCCGCAAGCTGCAACCGCTCGGAACCGTTCGCGTGAACGAGTTTGCATTGCGAATGACGCTACCGAAATATGATGTAACGTTTTTCCGCGATGGACGTGCGATTGTAAAAGGCACAACCGATATAGCCATTGCCCGCGGCGTTTACGCCCGGTTGGTCGGCTCGTAAGCGGCTGAAGCGGTCACCCACGAAAGGGGAGCCGCTCACCGGCTCGGCAATCTGGCGCATCGCACCAGCATTGAACGAAGTAGGAGTGGCTGCGATCACGTCGCCACGTGTGTACGTTGCTGCGCGTGTCAACGCGGAATGCCGTATCGTATCGAGCTTTGGCGGCGTTGCTGGGAATAGCTTAGGTATCACCCGTATGCACGGGTGGTATCTCGGGCATACAGCGATGCACAGGGTTCGATGCCGCACTATGGCCGATAAGGGATGCGATGAGTCTTTTGCTCACATGCGACCTGGAGCGTTCCGTTCTCCGGACCCGCGCGCGGGCTTCGATTCAGAAATTTCTGATAGTTGTAC
>JAFAQG010000167.1 GCA_019246575.1 Acidobacteriaceae bacterium | reverse complement strand
GTTCAGCCGAACGCGCTTTATTTAGGAACGCAATATGTCATGCGCACGCTCGACGGCGGTCTGCACTGGCAAACCATCAGCGCCGATCTCACGGGCGCCACGCTAACCAAAGCCGGTCCAAAACCCGCCGACGCTCCAACCCTCGATAATGCAAAACAGCGCGGCTACGGCGTCATCTACACCATCGCACCCTCGCCGCTAAGTGCGCTCGAAATCTGGGCGGGCAGCGATACCGGACTCATTCATCTCACTCGCAACGGCGGAAAAACCTGGTCCGATGTCACTCCGCCCGGCATCTCCGCTTGGAGCAAGATCACGCACATCGAAGTCTCCCATTTCAGTCGTGGCGAGGCTTATGCCGCCGTGGATCGCCATCGTCTCGATGACATGCGCCCGTACCTCTATCGCACGCGTGATTTCGGGAAAACATGGAAACCCATCGTCACCGGCATCGCCGACTATTCATTCCTGAATGCCATCCGCGAAGACCCGAAACGAAAAGGCCTGCTGTTGGCTGGCACCGAATTTGGCGTCTGCGTCTCCTTCAACAGCGGCGATCAGTGGTATCCGTTGCAGCTCAACTTGCCCGTCACTTCCGTCCGCGATCTCGTCATCCATGACAACGATCTCGTTATCGCCACTCACGGACGGTCGTTCTGGATCCTCGACAATATCTCGCCGCTGCGCCAACTCGATGAGAAAGTCGCGGGCTCCGATTACTGGTTTTACAAACCGGGCGGCGCAGTTCGCATGACCAGCGATAATTTTCTGGGAACGCCCCTGCCTGCGGATGAGCCGCAAGCCGAGAATCCCGCGCGCGGCGCCTATCTCGATTACTATTTGAGAAATCGAGCGGCCGGCGAAGTGACGCTACAAATCTCCGATGCTCGCGGCAATGTCATACGCCGCTATTCGAGCGGCGACAAGCCTCCGCGCACGCCTCAGGACGTCGCCATCGCACCGCGCTGGTTCCCCAAGCCGCAGGAGCTCAGTGAAGAACCTGGCCTCCATCGCTTTGTCTGGGATCTGCGCTTCGGCCGCACGGGCGAAAAGACCGCGGGCGAGGACGACGACGAAGGCGATCAGCGCTGGCTCGGCCCTCTCATTCTCCCCGGCGTCTACCGAGCCAAGCTGACCGTGAACGGCCACGAACTCTCGCAGCCCATCGAAGTGACCATGGATCCCCGTTCACGCGCGACTCATGCCGACCTCATCCAGCAGTTTCAGTGGGCTCAGCGCGCGTTTTCAGACATGATCCGCGCCAAACGAGCTGTCCTAGAGATGAACGCGCTCCAAAAACAGCTGACGAAAATCCAAACGCAAATTCCGCCGAGCGAAGCCGCACTTTCTCGATCTTTAACCACGGCTGCGTCAAACGTGAACAAAATCCTGAGCGGCGGAAATCTGGAATCAGAAGCCGGGTTGCAATCTGTCAGCGACGATCTCACAAAGGCCTTGAATGCTCTCGAGAGTGCCGACCGCACGCCGCCCTCTCAAGTCATCCAGCTGTATCGCGAATCCGCAAAGGAACTTGTTCCGAAGCTCGCCGCCTGGAGTGCCGCAAAACAGCAGCTCATTCCGGCCCTCAACCAGCAGTTACGGAATGCGAACCTTCCAGCGGTTCAGATTTCTCAGATCGAAGGAGAAGCGGAGGAGACCCTCGCGCGATAAAGCTCGACACGACCCCTAAATCCGGCACTGAGCCGCCACGCGAGGAAGCGGGTTACAGCATCTCGCGTCCGCTTCGGTTACACGGTGCTCGCCCGTCGCGCGCTCGCAGCAGCCGCTCTCTCGCCCGTTATCCGCGTGAACGCGGTCAACGCTTCAGGAGCCAGCAGGTTCCAGACTTTCTCTGCCGTCGCTTTCTCCTCGGCCTGGATTTGCCGCGCTAGCGCCGCCGTTTGCGTGTCACCCGCAGCCTCTGCCACCGTCGCGAGCGCCTCATACATGGCGCACTCACTGTTCTCCACTGCGAAGGCCATCATCAGGTTCTGCGTTGTGCGCTCTTCCTTTTCGTGCCCGATCTGCGCCGTCTTCGGAGTCAGATTAAAGATGTGCGCCAGAATGCTTTTAGCGGTCGAGGTGCTGCCGCCGAGCGCTTGCAAGCGCGCCGTCAACCGTTCATACTGCGTTCGCGTCTCGAGTGCGTGCTGCTGGAAGGCCCCCTTCACAGCTTCGTTGTCGCCCTCTTTTGAGAATCCTTGCAGCTGTGTCTCGAAGCTCTTTTCGGCCGCGATCGCATCCTGTAAATATCGCTGTATTACCTCGGTACTCGTTTCTGCCATAATCGTTTTCTTTCTGCCGAAATGCGACGGTTTCTCACGTCCACTGGCTCGATCTATGGATAGAACTCCGGGGCAACCAGTTTCACCGCGAATTGACGAAGAGGGCTATAGCTGGATCTTCGAAAACGCCCAGCTTCCAAGGGCGAGTAGTATCGCTGCCAGCGCGCACAGCACCGCAATATCCGTCGCGAAACCGAAATGAGACATGCCGTTGAGAGCGCCGCGCAGCCCGTCGATCCCGTACGACAGCGGGTCTACGGAAGTGACGGCCGCGAAGACCTTGGGCAATCCGTTTAGCGGAAAGAGCGCCCCGGATAGAAAGAAGATCGGCATCACCATGAAATTCATGATCAGCTGAAACCCCTGCATGTTCTCGAGCCGGGAGCCGATCGCAATGCCGAGCGATGCGAACACGACCGCAATCAGCGCCATAAAGGCGATGGCAACCGGAATCGCCGCGAACTGGCGCGGACGGAATCCGGCAACCAGACACACGATCACAACCAGGCATCCCTGAATCATCGCGACAGTCGCGCCGCCCAGCGCTTTCCCCAGCATGATGTTTACGCGCGGCACTGGCGCGACAAGCGTCTCCTTTAAGAATCCGAACTGCCGGTCCCAAAGGAGACCGATGCCCGAAAAGATCGACGTGAAAAGCACGCTCATGCCGATGACCCCTGGCGCAACAAACTGAATGTAGTTGCCGTTCCCGGCGCGTTGAAAAACCGGTCCGAGCCCGAACCCGAGTGCGACTAAGTACAGCAGCGGCTGTCCGAGCGACGCTACAATCTGCGCCCGCGAACGAACATAACGCTTGATCTCGCGCAGCCAAAGCGTGTAGATAGCGCTCATCGCCCTCTCCTCCACATTTGTGCGAACTGCCGCATCTGGTCTGCGGCCCCGGCTCTCTCGTCGCGCAGAGTGGAGCCGGTCAGACCCAGAAATGCCTCTTCGAGCGACTCCGTTCCGGTCTGCTGCTTCAGTTCCTGCGACGTCCCCTGCGCCACAATGTTCCCGTGATCGATAACGGCAATGCGGTGCGCCACCCGGTCCGCCTCGTCCATGTAATGGGTCGTTAAGAACACGGTCACCTGTTCGCTTTGATTCAGTGCCTTCACGTGCGTCCACAATTGTTTCCGGCTCTGCGGATCAAGACCAAGCGTCGGTTCATCCAGGAACAGAATCTTCGGCGTGTGTAAAAAACCGCGCGCGATCTCGAGCCGCCGTCGCATGCCGCCGGAAAATGTTTTCACCAGGTCGTTGCGGCGCTCATAGAGCTCAAACAGTTTCAATAGGTGTTCAATGCGCGCCCCTCGAACTCTCCGCGGCACATGATAAAGCGACGCGTGCAGTTCCATGTTCTCTTTCGCGGTGAGCTGATCGTCCACGCTCGGGTCTTGAAACACGATCCCAAACCTCTGGCGGACCTGGTTCTGCATCACAGCGGGGTCGAGGCCATCCAGTTCGATGCTGCCCGACGTCGGTCGTAGCAGAGTCGTCAGCATCTTAATCGTGGTCGTCTTTCCGGCGCCGTTCGGTCCCAGAAAGGCAAATATTTCGCCCCGCGCGACATCGAAGGACACACCGTTCACCGCGGTGAAGTCGCCGAATTTCTTCACGAGATTGCGAACCGTAATCATCCGCACACACCCTCCCCGCCATATGCGTGACGGGACATCTGCTTACTCTAAATGGTTCACGCGCAAACGGCAAGAGCGTTTGCGAGACTGCGATCGGACGACGACAGCTATTTCAGTCGACGAAATTCTTCGGAACTGCCAAGCGGAACTCGTCCGCCCGGGCGCTAGGCATGCAAAATTTCAGTGGTATCCGCCGGCAGGGCCACGCCTTTTCCGCGATACTCGTCTTCGATGAGCGCAAACACCTTCTCGAGTTCTACGAGTGCTTCTGTTTTGGTTGGCATCAACGCGTTGCAGCCGGAAATCGAAGGTACTTCAGCCACCCAACCCGAAGGTTCGTTGCGGTACAGAACGACTTTATATTCGTCTAAAGGCATTCACTTGTCCCATTCTAGCGGCGATTAGAGTGCGTCCGCTGTGAACGTGAATCCGGCTCTATGTGCCTCAGCAAACGCTGATGCTGTTTGCTAGTGGTCCGGCTGAAGAGGCCTCTACGGCTGCGTCGCTACATCCTTCGTCGTCGCCCACGGCCGCGGCTGGTAGTCCCACCTGCGCGTCGCATAATCGCTGCTCGTGATGATGATCATGATCGTGAGCCACACTAGCCCCGCCACCACGAACAGCCTCGTAAGCGTCGTGCTGTATCGGACTCCCATAAAAATCCAGGCCACACACGACGCTTTGATTACTGCAATCGTTAATGCCACGACCAGGTTCCACGGCCCTAACTCGAGATACGAGACGCCCACGGTTGTCCACGTCAGAATTACGAGTACAACCCAGACGCCAACCAGCGATCCTGTTGTCGGAACGTGAGTGGTTCTCATGTGCGCCGTCCAATCAGATACAACAACGGGAACAGGAATATCCA
>JAFAQG010000079.1 GCA_019246575.1 Acidobacteriaceae bacterium | reverse complement strand
CCGAAATCGGCCCTTACTGCATTGTCGGCGCCGGAGTTAGTGTAGGCGCCCGTACCCGCTTACTCGCTCATGTGTATCTCGAAGGCAAACTAAGTATCGGTGAACATAACATCTTTTATCCGTATTGCTCCTGTGGAGTAACTCCTCAGGACAAAAAATATAAAGGCGAAGCTTCCGAAACCCGCATCGGAAACCGTAACTCCATTCGTGAATTTGTAACCATTCATCGCGGCACCGAGGGCGGCGGCATGGTTACTTCGATCGGCGATGGCAACTTACTTATGGCATACGTACACGTGGCCCATGACGTGGTGATTCACAACAACACCATCCTCGCGAACGGTGTAACGTTTGCCGGTCATGTGATCGTCGAGGACTACGCCAACGTCGGTGGCCTCAGCGCGATTCATCAGTTCGTCCGTATCGGACGGCACGCGATAGTCGGCAGTTATAGCGTCATTAAACAGAACGTGCTCCCGTACTCGATTACGGCCTCGGACCACAAAGTGGAAGTGTATGGCGCGAACCGAATAGGTCTCGAGCGAACCGGTTACTCGGCTGAAGCAATAGAAACGCTTCAAAACGCATTCCGGCTCCTGACGCGTAGCGGCCTGAACACCTCCCAGGCGCTCGCCAAAATGGAGGAGGAGACGCCGCAAACGGACGAAATCAAGAAATTGGTCGACTTCATCCATAACTCGCCGCGCGGCTTCATCAAGTGACTCCGCAACGCCATGGCCCGGAGCGATACGGGATGATCGCGGGGAACGGCCGGTTTCCGCTGTTGGCGCTGGAAACGGCGCGCCGCGAAGGCCACGAGGTGGTCGTGATCGCGATCGAAAACGAGGCCACGCCCGAGCTCGCGCCGCTTGCATCGTCGCTGCACTGGATCAACATCGGCCAGCTTGGAAAGCTCATCGATATCCTCAAGCGCGAACGAGTCTCGGAGGTCATGATGACCGGCCAGGTGAAGCACGTCAGCCTGTTTTCGTCGATCAAGCCGGACTGGCGTCTATTTAAGCTACTCACCTCCTTAAAAGAAAAGAACACGGCCGCGCTCATCGGCGGCGTCGAGAAAGTTTTGCGCGCGGAAGGTATCGAACTGGTCGATTCCACGCGCTTGTTGAAACCGCTGCTGGCGCCCGAAGGCGTGCTGACGCGGCGCCGGCCAACGCGAGAAGAGGAAGCGGACATCCGATACGGCCGGCGGGTTGCCGCCGTTCTCGCGGATGCCGATATCGGCCAAAGCGTCGCCATCAGTGAAAAAGCCTGTGTCGCGGCCGAGGCCATGGAAGGCACGGACGCCATGCTGCGCCGCGCTGCGAGCTTGAGTAACGGAAAGCCGCTACGGCTCGTGAAGGCGTCCCGCGGCCGGGCGCATCTGCTGTTCGACGTTCCGGTCGCCGGCCTGACAACGGTGGAAACCATGATCGAGACCCGGACCACGGCGCTTGCGGTCGATGCCGGACGAACCCTGCTCCTGGACAAAGACGAAATGCTGAACCGGGCAAACGAAGCCGATATCGCGGTCATCGGATACAAACCGGGCGAACGATGAAGAAGCTCAGGGCAGCCGTGATCGGCGTCGGGTCGTTCGGGCGGCATCATGTACGGGCGATTTCCGAAATGGCCGATGTCGAGCTCGCCGGCGTTTTCGATCTCGATCCGAACAAAGCCGCGCAACACGGAAGCCGCCGTTTCGGCAGCCTTGAAGAAGTTTGCGCGGCGGCGGATTGCGGCGTCGTAGCAACGCCGACCATCACGCATGAAGGCGTGGCATCGCAGCTCATCGAGGCCGGGCTCGACGTACTGGTCGAGAAACCGATCGCGGATTCGTCCGCAGCGGGAGAGCGCCTGGCGCGGCTCGCCCGGCAGCATGGCCGGATTCTCCAGGTTGGCCACCTGGAACGGTTCAATCCAGCGATTCTTGCGGTTGAAAAAGTCCTCACAATTCCCCTTTTCTTTGAAATTCACCGGCTCAGCGTGTTCACGCCGCGCAGCCTGGACATCGACGTGGTGCTCGACCTCATGATCCATGACCTGGACATCGTCCTGAGCTTCACGCGCGAGATGCCGGTCGATATCCAGGCGGCTGGCATATCGGTTCTTTCTCCATTGGTTGACATTGCGAATGTTCGCCTTTCATTCGCATCAGGCTGTGTCGCGAACCTGACTGCGAGCCGGGTATCCACGGAGAAGGTCCGGAAGCTGCGGCTGTTTCAGCCGGGCGAATACATCTCCGTCGATTACCAGCGGCAGGACGCGATCCGGCTCGCGGTTTTGCGAAACGAAGCCAATGCCGGGAGCGATCAGCCCTCAGCTTTCAGCCCTCAGCTGAATTTGCGAAACGAACCCAATGCGAAGAGCTTTCAGCGTTCTGCCTTCAGCGATCAGCCGGCAGACGGCAAGACCGTCTGCCCCACCCCGGATTTTGCGAAACGAACCCAATCGGGTTCGGGGATCGAGTTCGAGAGCCTGCCAGTGGCCAAGGCCGAGCCGCTCAAGCTCGAACTCGAGGCCTTCTTCGGGGCGGTTCGGGCACGTTCGCAGCCGCGCGTGGATGCGTTTCAGGCCACAAACGCCCTGCGCGTAGCCGAAGCGATCCTTGCTAAAATCAAGGAACACGGCGAGTTAGTGGCAGAGACGATCCGGCGAGCCGGGCAACCTTCCTAGCAGCGGGAGCGTCAAAAGAATACACCTTGCTTGCGCGCGCGGCTCTGAAAGCGTTTCACCTCCTGCCCTGTTTTGAATTCGTATGACGGCAACCGTTGGATCGGCGCCCGTCGCCTCGGTCCCCGAATTAAACCTCCTTCTTGAATGGCCGAACCGGCGGTCGCCTGCAGGGTGGCTTGCCATCATCTCGGCCTCGCTTACCCTTCATGCTGTCCTGTTTGCCTTCGTGATCGAGACGCCAAGCCTGATTCCGCCGACCGGGATTCAGCCGCCGGAGCGCCGTGTCATTGTTCATGAGATCCCGCTTTATATTCCGCGCGACATTTTGACGCAAAAAGCGCCGAACGTATCGAAACCGACGCGGAACATCGACCTGGCAAGCCTGCTGGCATCGCGGCCGCAGAAGCCTTCGCCGGGCCCGAGCAGGAGGCGTTTCGAGGTACCGCAGAACGTGACCGTGCCGCAGCCAAAAGCAAACACACCGCAGATCGTTGCGGAAGCGCCGAACATACCCGTAAACCCGAGCCCGTTACCGGCGGCTCCGATCGCTCCCCCCGCGCCTGCTCCGTTGCAAGCGCCTAAGAACCGGGTAGAAGCAGCCATCCAAAGTTTGGCGCAGAATCCGAACGGCAAACAGCTGACCATTACCGACGACAATCTCTCCGAACCAGCGCCGGCTGCGCCGGCCGCAAACGGCCAAGCGGAGGCGGCGCACGCGACGGTTGAGCTCCAGAGCGACCCGCGAGGTACGGACTTTCGCGCCTATTTGGCCCAGATCCTTTCGATTGTGCGCCGAAACTGGCGACGCGTTACGCCCGAGAGCGTCCGGCTGGGAACGCTGCGGGGGCAGACGGTGATCGATTTCGTCATCCGGCGTGACGGCAGCATCCCGAAGCTCGTGATAGCGGAGCCTTCGAATATCCAGGCGCTCGATCGCGCGTCCGTGGCGGGGTTGAGCATGTCGAACCCGTTGCCTCCCTTGCCGGCCGACTTCAAAGGATTCGAAGTGAGGCTGGCATTCACGTTCAGCTACAACATGCCGACGCAATGAGCCCCGACGAGCCCTCACGGACCGTTATCGGGCTGAAGACTGCGTTAGCGCTCTATGCGGTGCTCGTCGCGGCGAGCTTTTTGACGTTGAGAGGCACGGCGCGGTATCTCTGCCTGGTGATCGTGATTGCGCTGGCGATCAAATCGTACCTGCACTATCTGCGCAGCCGGACCGAATAAGTGGCCGAAATGCACCAGAGGCGGTGATCTCGAACCTGCCGGCGACGCCATTAAACCCCTATTACTCAGAAGGATCAGAGTGGAGAAACGCGTGCAAGAGATGGTTCGTCGGAAAAAACGAGAGGCTGTGATTATGAGAACCGCTGGTTATGTAGCGACATCGCTGCTGGCCGTATCTGCGCTCGTGAATGCGCAATCGCAAACGCCGTCGCGCGGTTGGCCTAGTGTTTCCGATTCTCCGTACCAGAACGAGGCGAGCACTCAGCCGCCTGCAAATTACGATTCGAACCCAAACGCATCGCAGGGCGATATGGATCAGCCGCCTCCGCCACCTCCGGGGAGTAATCAAGCGGGCGGGCAGTACGGGAGCCCGCCGTATGGCATGAGGCCGTACGGGCAGCCTGGCGCTCCGCCGAACGGGCCGGCACCCAGCACTGTGCAGCAGGCGATTCCGAGTCAGTTGACGATTCCGGCGGGGACCTACGTGACAGTGCGCATCAATCAGGTGCTGTCGTCAGATCGTAATCAAAAGGGTGACGCATTTACTGCCACCCTCGCGCAGCCTTTGGTAGTGAATGGAATTGTCGTCGCTGAGCCGGGGCAGACGGTGGCCGGGCAGGTGACGGAAGCACAGAAGGCCGGCCACATTGAAGGCGTGGCGCGCCTGGGAGTGCAATTGACCGAGTTGACCCTGGTGGACGGGCAGCAGGTTCCGATTCGGACACAGTTTATTAGCCGCAGCGGCCCGACATCGGTGGGCCGAGACGCTGCAGCAATTGGAGGTACCACCGCACTTGGGGCCGCGATTGGTGCGGCTGCGGATTGGGGTAGAGGAGCGGCGATTGGCGCCGGCGCGGGTGCAGCGGTGGGGATTTTGGGCGTGCTGGTCACGCGCGGC
>JAFAQG010000359.1 GCA_019246575.1 Acidobacteriaceae bacterium | reverse complement strand
GGCTCTGTGAAGGATCTGATCTCGTCTACACGCCGCGAGTCCGCTCCGCAGTACTCGGCCGACGGCACGCGCGTTGCCTTCGTTTCTGATCGCACCGGTTCGGACGAGATATGGATTTCCGACAGCAACGGCAGCGACTGGCGACAGATCACGTCCTTTGCAGGACCAGCAGTCGGTTCGCCGCGGTGGTCGCCCGACAGTAAGTGGATCGCGTTTGATTCCACAGCAGACGGCCGAGCGGGAATTTACATCGTCGGCGCTAGTGGAGGTGCGGTTCGTCGCATCACATCGCCCGGTGTAGCTTGCGTGCGGCCGTCGTGGTCGCAGGATGGCCGTTGGATTTACTTCGGATCGGACCGGAACGCCGGGTGGCAGATTTGGAAAACCACGCCAGATGGTGGATCGCCCATCCAGGTGACCCGCGATGGAGGAAGGGAGGCGTTTGAAGCGCCTGCAGGTATATTCCTCTATTATTCGAAAGCACCGCCAGCCAAAGGAATCGGGCGAATAGCCCTCAATAGTGATCCCGAATTAAGGCCGCGCGAGGAAAAGGTCAGCGATTTCGCGCGTCAGGGATCCTGGGCTGTCGGCGGCCGCGGCATCTACGATCTGAATGCAACAGGCCAACTGATGTTCCAGGAGTTTTCCATGATGCGTTCTTGTCAAATCCCAACGCCTGGCCTGCAACTCGGGCTCCCGAACCTCATGGGTGCGGTGCCGGATGATCGATGGGTTTTGCTGACTGCGCTGGTTCGGTCTGGAGATGGTTTGATGTTGGTTCGAGACTTCCAGTAGCGCGGAAGCGCCTGACTTGTAGCTTGTGCCCGGCGATCCGCGGATGTAGATTCAACTCATGAGAAAACCGGCCGGGATCGAGTCGCACGGTTGGACCTATTTTCTCGATAAGTGCGCAAGGAAGCAGGGGCGCGATGTGGGCGGCCTGCAGCCGCCGGGCTTAGGTGGTTTCTGCGGCACATGCGTAGATTTGTTGCTTATCTCGCATTCCCCGCTTGTTTACAGTAACAGCTCCGAGGCTCTTGGACAACTCCGAGGTCGAAGAGAGAGGGTCTGAATGATTACAAGCCGGCCCAGGTTGTTTTATGGCTGGTGGATTGTTCTGACGAGCGCTCTCGCCATGCTTTTCGGGTCTGTACCAATTGTGGTGTACTCCTTTGGCGTGTTCCTAAAGCCGCTCGCGCAGGACTTTCATACAGGACGGGCGCCCATTTCGTTCGCTTTTACTCTTCACAACATCGCGGTCGCCGCCGGTGCGCCTCTAGCAGGATGGCTCACGGACCGTTTCGGTGCACGTAAAGTAATTCTGCCGTGCACCGCGGTGGTGGGGATAGTATTGCTCTCAAATCGCTTCTCGTCTTCGAGAGTCTGGCAACTCTACGCCTTCTTTGCGCTAGTGGGGCTGTTCGAGGCCGGAGCCGGACCTGTCCAGTACGGGAAAGTCGTCTCGCGCTGGTTTGACAGAAACAGGGGCCTGGCCCTTGCGCTGATGATAACGGGTGTTGCTTTCGGAGCACTCGTTATGCCTTCCTTCGCGCATCTTCTCATCACGACAGGCGGTTGGCGCTTCGCTTACGCCGTCCTGGGAGCTGCAGGTCTCGTCATTGCGCTGCCGCTCGTAGCCTGCGTGCTGAAAGAGCGGCCGGAAGCGCTGAATCTGTTACCCGACGGGACGGCCCCGATGGCGTCTCAGCAGTTTCTTAAAGCGGCTGACACAGGCCTGAGCCGGGGTGATGCGCTGCACACCTCTGCGTTTTGGCTTCTGCTGGGAAGCGTGTTTCTGGTCTCAACTGCTACGCACGCTTGTTTCACTCATCTGCCGGCGATTCTTGCAGACCGTGGGAGTACGGCACAGGCTGCGTCCCTGGCGAGCTCCGTTCTGGGTGCCGGAGTGCTCATCGGGAGAACCTGCTCCGGTATCTTAATGGACCGCTTCTTCGCACCCTACGTTGCCGCGATCACCTACGCCGCCGCTGCGGCAGCGATCGGCTTGCTCCGGATAGCCGGCTCGCACGAGCTAGCCTTTACCGCTGCGCTGTTTATCGGCATTGCACTCGGCGCCGAGTCGGACATTGTGGCGTACCTGATTAGCCGCTATTTCGGGCTCCACTCTTACGGGGCGATTTATGGTGTCATTTTCTCTGACTTCGTTCTGGCAGGAGCGTTCGGCACTTTCATCATGGGTGTCGCCTTTGATTCACGCCATTCTTATGCTCTGCCGCTGGCCTTACTTTGCCTTGCTGCGATCGTTGGTGCCGCTTTCATGACTTGTCTCGGGCCGTATCTATACAAGCCGCATGGAACGAGCGAAGCAGTAGCGGCACAACCGAGTTTCGAACCATCGGTGTAGCCGAATAGATAGGAAATTCTCGTGCCGGAGCATAGCACTTCCACTACTAGCCCAATGCAACTAATCCGCATGGGCGACGGTCTGATCGTCCACCAGGCCTTGTACGCTGCTGCCGCACTCAGTGTGGCGGACCTGCTCGAGGGCAATGCGCGTAGCACGTCGGATCTCGCCGCCCAGCTGGCGGTGAACGAAGATGCGCTATATCGCCTGATGCGCTTTCTCGCAAGTCACGGAGTGTTCGAAGAAACCAGCCCCCGCACGTTCGCCAATACCGAGCTATCGCGCTTTCTGCGCTCCGGCGTTCCGGGATCGATTCGTTCCTTCCTGGTCTTTCGAGGCAGCGAACTGTGTTACGCGCCCTTCGGAGAAATCATTCACAGCATTCAAACAGGCCAGCCTGCGAGGGAGAAGCTGCACGGCGCGAACATCTTCGATTACCTGAAAACACATCCTGAGTTAGCGCGCGCCTTTGATGATGGCATGACGAGCTTGTCGCAATTCGTTGCGCCGGAAATCGCCAGAGCCTACGACTTCGCCGCCTGGGGCAGCCTCATGGACGTCGGAGGTGGCAATGGCGTCCTACTCGCTAGCATTCTAGGTGTCCATTTGAGCTTGCAGGGAGTTCTTGCCGATCTGCCTCATGTGATCGA
>JAFAQG010000357.1 GCA_019246575.1 Acidobacteriaceae bacterium | reverse complement strand
TGCAAGCACCGGATGGCACCTGGCATGTGCAGTCGCGCTTGCACCCTCCTGCTCCTGTGAGTCCTCCTTATTTCGAGAGCGGCTATCCTTACGGTCACGATCAGTTCATATCCATGATGGGGGAGAGCCTAGCCGTAATCGCCCTATGCAGGGCCTTGGGACCCTCCCAATCAAGCTCACAGGTTCTCGCCGAGGCAGAGCCCGCCGGCACGGAACCGTGGGTCGAGACGCTCTTATTTGGAAGTGTCGAAGACGTGAAAAAACTTCTGCATTCCGGCTTCGATCCAAACTCGTCGACGAAATTGGGTGGAGTCACGGCACTCATGCTGGCGACGCCGGATGTCGACAAGATGAAGCTGCTGCTCGAGCATGGAGCAAATGCCGACGCGCGGTCTAGAAACAAATTTTCAGCCTTGCTGGTGGCCGCGCAATACCCTGATTCGAACGCCGCGATGAATCTGTTGCTTGACCACGGCGCGAAGGTGCGTATGCCATCGGGACAGGGCGCGCCCTTGTTTAACGCCTTCCCAATCATACTTGCCGCGATGTCGGGCAACTCGGAGATGATTGGCCGGCTTGTTAAGGAGGGTGACCGCATTGACGACAAAATGAACCTTTTGGGCATGTTTCCAATAACGCCCCTGCTGTCTTTGGCCACCACAGATAGGACTGGCACCGTCGTCGCACTGCTGGATGCAGGCGCCAGGGTAGATGAGATGGACGGCGACGGACTCACAAGCCTTTCCTGGGCGGCGATTGCGAATCGTATAGAGATGGCTCGTTTGTTGATCGGGCGTCATGCAGATGTGAACCACGTAGATAAAAAGGGTATGACGCCTCTGCTCTACGCCGCATCCATTGACTTCGGCGATTCAGCGATGGTCGACCTTTTGCTGCAGTCCGGGGCTGACGCGAGAGCGCGCACACCGGAGGGATTGACAGCTGTTGAGCTTGCGCAAAAGTACAAGCACACTCACCTGTTGGCCAGTTTAGAAAGACCGCAGGCATCGAGGTAGACGCGTTCTGCCGATGACGCCCGCCCTCGATCTCAGTGGTTTAAAAGAGGTGCAAGCCACTGTCAGCGGCCGGGTTTGAAGTTCATAGTTAGTAGACCGTCATCGGCCTTGCTGACGTTCTATCGAGGCTTCACTTCGTAACGTGCGTCCATCCCCGCCAGCATGTGGTCGCTGATGTGGCAATGATAGAGCCAAATGCCGGGCGCGTCCGGCACCATATCCGCCGTTACCATCTGCGCTGAGGTCACAACCAGAACGTCGGTGCGCTGGCCGGACACCAGCACTGTATTCCCGTGCCAGTGCGGCGTGTGCGCATTGTTGAAGTCTCCGAGCGTCGCCACATACCAGCGCACGCGATCGCCTTGCTTCATCGTCATCAAAGGCATGTTTCCGAAGATGTAGCCGTTGATCGACCATTTGATGTTGGTGTCCACGAACCCTGTCCCAACTATCGGCGTAGGCATCCCTTCAGGAGTGAGCAGCCGGGACTCCGACCGGTTCACCCCTTTTGGATCGGTCGTGTGGGCGCGAATGTTGTCTTCCAGGTACCAGCTCTCGTTCTCATTAAGCGCGATGAACATGGAGACAAACTCATGGTCCACGTCCTTCGGCCGGCCGTTCGGGAGCGCCATCCCGCGCCGAGTTACAACGATCGCTCCAAACAGGCCGGAGGCCACGTCGCGAAGCTCTTCCGCATGCGAGTGGTAGAGCCAAAATATCGAACTCGGGTCGTTCGGCCCCGGGCCGGCCCGCTCCGGTATCCTCCACACGTACGTGTGCGTGGACCCTGGAGCCACGGCGCCGTCGGCCTTGTCCGCACCCGTAGTCGCATCGTTGTAGTCAGCTCCCTCGGAATCCTTCCCATAGAGAACTCCGTGTGGATGCATGCTGTACGGATGCGAAGCGTGGTTCTTGAAGACGACCTTGATGGTGTCGCCCACTTCTCCACGCAGAACCGGGCCCAGAAGTCCGAGATACTTGTCGCCGGGAGCGCGATCCTTTAGCTTCGAGAAGGAACTGTCCGTGTATTCGCGGTAGATCGCTTTCTTGTATACGCGGCCGATGCGATGCGGCCCCGGTTCGGTGTAAGCCTTTTGCAAGTCGTCGAAATCGCATCCCATCGCTTCATCACGGCCGGACGGCGCATAGTCCCAGTTCACCTCGTCCGCAGCAACGTAGTACGTTCGCGTGTTGCCAGTGGGCTCGGCCGCCGTTGCGTGTCCGGTCTCCGCAATCAAGGTCGCGCAGATCGCGGCCGCCCCGAGGAAGTGTGTCCACATTCAGTTCAGTTTTCGGATAAATTCTAGCGAGAATATCAAAGTGCAAGCAGAAGCGCCTCATTGAAGAGTTCTAGTACGACAGTGCGGACTGGGCCGGACCGGAACAGAAGCCTGACCC
>JAFAQG010000331.1 GCA_019246575.1 Acidobacteriaceae bacterium | reverse complement strand
GATCACATTGCGGCTAAGGTTCGCGACCTCGCCGCGGTAAGGACCTTCGCACTTATGATCGAACTGAGCTGGGGCTTCAAGTGTGAGCTTGTCGCCTGCAATCGACTTGACGATGCGTTCCTCGGTCTGGGTATTGTCTCGAACGCTATCGCGAAATGTATCTTCAATGATGATCTGGCGCTTAGTGGCCGTCAGAATGACGCGGTCGCCGGCCCGCCAGCCGGTAACCGGCTCGGAAAGCGTAATCTCCGTGTCGCCCTTCTTCACGGGAGCACCCAGCTTGACCCAGGTGCGGCTAAGCGGCGCGCCGTGCAAGTCCATGCGGCCTCCCGAACACATCAGCGAAGGCAACGAGTCCTTATCGAATCCTTCGCAGTAAACCAGCCGTACCAGCGCCGTATGCGCAGCGGGAATGGGATCGTCCGGGGTGCCGATTTCGAGCGCCGGCCGAGCAGCGAAGTGGAAGTGAGGCGAAAGCCCCGCGCCATCCTCGCTGGCATCGCCTGCGATTTTCAGCAAACCCACATCGAGACGCGTGTTGCGATGGCGGGCAAAACTCAATGTCCCGAGCACGTGCACCATTCGAATCACGAAGTCTGATTCCACGTCATACGTTACGGCATGGCCGGCAACAATTTCTACGACCGATCCGGCAGCAGGCACATGCCCGCCTTCCCAAGTGCCCGCTGATGACCAAAGCCCGCTTCGGGCAGACCGGATGGGCACAGGGGTATCCGCGCGCTTTCCAAACGCGACTGAACCGGCCGCGAGTGTCTTCAGGAAATTTCTTCGGTCTAGCATGTGCTGCGAATCAAAGATGACGTGCCCGGCGTCGACCTATGATGGCTTGCGCGACAAAGTTAGCTCGATTTTTCGCGGCCTGCCTTCCGCCTGTCCCACAAGTTTCAGTTGATCACCCTCGAGTTTCCCCGTGTAATTGACCTTTCGACTCCCGCCTTCGCCCGTATAAGTAATGACGAATGAGATTTCGTCACCGTTAACCGTTCCGTTCTCGATTGGCTGCTCGGGCCCTTTCCCTGATTTCAGCGCACCGGTTAAATTACTTCCATCCACCTTCAGCGTAAGTGTTGTCGGGATCGTTCCACCTTCGCGCGTATGATAGTCGCCCTGCCAGGTCCCGGTGACATCCGCTGCGAAGAAAGCTACACCTGCGAGTAACATCACTAATGGCAAAAGCAGACGCGATATCATTCGAACTCTCCGCTGTCACGGCCGGAACGTCGAACGGACGGTTCCAAGCCTGCATACCGATTGTAAGTCCGCGGAACAGCAGCCTCCCTTAACTTTGATTAAGTTTGCGGCGGGACACATTTGCTTAGCCATAAGCGGCTCCGCAAAATCGGTCCGCAGAACCGTTCATCGCCTCAGCAGATCAATCCCGATGCGAGAAATTCTCCTCCAGCATCAATTCGCTGCTGACGTGATCGAGCTGGCTGTAGAGGAGCAAGCGCTCATCCGGGGATCTGTCAATTGATGTGCGTGCGAGCCATCACGATCAGCCAGCCAGATCTCGCTCCATCGCGACCGGGCTGTTTGAAATGCGATTTGCCGCCGCCGTCAGGCGAAAAGCTTACGTTGGATTCAGTGCGGCTCGAAACAAGAAAGGGCCGCGGCGTTGATCTTACCGTTTCGAGGAAGATAATTGCGCCGCCGAGCGCATGCCCATTCCTCGACCATATTGTGCGAGATCACCAGTAATCGCTTCGGCAGTGCCGCCCTGCAGCGGCCAGTATGGTGGGAATCAAGGAAGTTGACGACGGCATCTGGCTCGTCAGCTTACCCATGTGTCCGGTATGGACACTTTATTTTCTGGCGGCGAGGGTGGGATTCGAACCCCATGCACGGTTTGGCAACACGTAAGTTGCTGATTCTCAAAAGGACTGAAAGCAATAGAAGCTCTGAACTGGCGGCTTTATCGTACACCTATCGTACACGGGTTAGCCGGTGCGAACCTCTCCATCAACACCGGACCCGGTCCGTCGTCTATTCCAGTATTTGTCACGTCAATTCGGAATTGAATTGTCGTTCCTCAAGCCTGCCATTTTTGCCGCGGAGTTCCGCATCGACAGCTCTCCCGTACCTGACTTGTCTAGCTGGTAGGGCATTTACGCCGTGATTTGAAAAACACGGCTTGGAGCCGAAAGACGCGATAACAACTCGCAAGCTAAGGCATGACGAGCGCTTTACTGATTTTTCAGGATAAGTGAGTGCACTCGTCGGCAGATCGCGATGAGCATCTCTCGGGCGCACCGCTAACAATGTGCAGATCTGGAACCGCGTGTGGCCGCGGTTGAACAATTCCCTGCCCAGAGCCGAGTGCTTGCTCGTGGGCTTTTGCCCCATTCAGATGACGTTTCCGGGACAGTCATGCCCGCCGCAAGGTCCGACCGGAACAGTAACCCAACGGC
>JAFAQG010000241.1 GCA_019246575.1 Acidobacteriaceae bacterium | reverse complement strand
TGGCAGCGGTTACGAATAAACGCGAGATCGTGGCTGACGACAACAATAGTGCGACCATCGGAAACCAGCCTGTCCATGCGCGCGAGCGATTTTTCGCGAAACCGCTCATCGCCGACTGCGAGCGTTTCATCGATGAATAAAATCTCTGTGTCCAGCTGAGATACAAGCGCGAAAGCGAGACGTGCCTGCATGCCCGTGGAATACTTTCGCACCGGCACGTCAAGAAATGCCTCAAGCTCACTGAACGCCACAATTTCGTCGAACTTACGACGTATGTAATTTTTCTCGAGGCGCAGGATGGCGGCACTCTGGTGTATATTCTGTCGCCCTGTCAATTCGGGGTGAACCACGGTGCCGAGCTGCAAGAGTGCGCCTGGGCGGCCGCGCACGAACGCCTGACCTTCCGTAGGTCTCGTGACCCGGGAAAGTATTTTCAACAAAACAGATTTGCCGGCACCATTTCCGCCCACAATGCCAAAGATCTCGCCGCTCTTCACCTCAAACGAGACATCGCGCAAAGCCCAAAAGAGATGATTGCCCTCCCGGCCGGAGCGCTGCCTCACCAGAGCAGAACGAAGCACCTGTTCGAGACGCCGATGCAAGCCGTGCGTGGGGTCACCGCGGTCGAGCCGGAAGCACTTTCCCAAACTTTCGACGAGAATCGCGCTCCTAGGCGACATCCGTGACGTATCCTTCCTTTCGCCGGAAGAACCAAACTCCTGAAGCGATCAGAAGCGTGAGAATGCAAATCGACAGAAGAATGGCCGACGGTGCAGGGGGATCAATGCCTAAAACCGCCCAGCGAAAGCCGACGATGGCGGTGAATACCGGATTCAGCCCCGAAAGCGTGCGCCAAGGCTCGTGCGCGATGGGTGCCGAGTATCCGATCGGTAAAGCAACAAACCCGAGTTGAAGCGCGAACTGCGTGATAAAGGAAACGTCGCGATATTCCACCTGAACAACGGAAGCCCACAACCCGACTCCGAAAGCTGATCCGACGGCGAGTAACAGGAACAGCGGCGCAGCCCAGATCGCTTGAGATGCGGCCGTACCGTAGCCGAGCATCAGCACAATCAACGACCCGCACAGAACCAGCAGATCAGCTAAACCGGCAACGACTGCGGCCCCCGGTAAAAAGATGCGCGGGAAATAGACGCTGCCCACGAAAGCAGCGTGGTCCGCGAGGCTGCTGTTCGCCCGCGTCAGTGCGTGGATGAAATACATCCACGGCGTGAGGGCTGCGTAAGCGAACACGGGATACGGGATTCCATGGAGGGACGGCGCGCCACCCCGAAGATGTGGCGCGACCAACCCGAATACCAAAACCGTAAGCGCCGGCTGCAGGAATACCCACCCGATGCCAACCAGCGTGTGATGATAGCGCAGATGCAGCTCCCGCCACACGAGCATCCGAAAGAGATCCCGGAACGCCCAGAGCTCGCCGAAATCCAGAACCTGAGACGGCGCCGCAGACCGAATGCGAACGATCGTCCGCGCACTATTACGCACGGATCCGCTGAACCCCGTGAAGGGCGTGGTCGAGCTGCTATTAGGGGACAACATATGTAATCTAGCGCAGAATGGTCCTTCTGCACAGTCGGGGTAGTACTCACTGGCGGCCTGAATCCGGGCTTTCTTGAGAGCCTCGATTCCTGTAAAAAGGATTCAGGACTTAAGTTGGAAATCGCCTTTATCGTCGAAGCGTTTGATGACGAGGCCATGGTGAAGCATTCGCCCTGGTACTTTCACGCTCGGGAACTGGCTCGGTCTTTTGACATTTCGATAAAGCTGTTTTACGGGTGGAAAGATGCTTGGCGGCCATTCGACGCGATGATCCTGATGGCGTGGCTCGACTGGGCGAATCCGGGTAAATTCAATGCGCCGCGCATCATGCAAAATCTGGAGAAATATTCCGAATACCGTGCGACTTTTCCGGACACCATACAAATTGCTCTAAATCACATCGATTACACGGATAAACCGTATGCGTTGCCGTATTGGCGAGCGGGAGATCCGATCCTGTGTCGCACGCCACCCTACGATCGGACCCTGCTCGCCCCCTTCCCCGCGGCGTCCATTTTTCCCTATGAACTAGTCTGGGGAACGGCGTCGTTTCCATCGCGACCCATAAAATACGCCGCCGGGTTCATCGGCTACCCATCCGGCCCAAAAGGCTATCGCGAGCGAGTCGCGCTCGAAACCGCTAAGGTGGGGCTCGGGTGCTGTATTACAGAGCGTGTCAGTTATGAAGAATACTGCCAGCTCACGAGCGAGTGCAGAATTCTGGTTTGCCCGCAGGGCTGGGGCAGCGGCAGCCTGCGTCATTGGGATGCCTGGCGCTCTGGCAAGCCGGTACTAACTGACCAGCGTTCCCACTCATTGGAACTTATTCCCGGGATGCAGCTCAAAGCCGGAGTGCATTATCTTGTCTACAAGGATCCGGCGGAGATACCTGACATCGTTTCGGATTGGACCCAGCCGGCGCGGCGTGCGGAGCTGGAGTCAGTGGCTGAACGCGGGCGTGAAGCTGCAGCGAGTTACGATGCCTGCGATCAGATGCGAATATTCTTCAATCGCCTCAGAACCCAACCGAAAGCTTCGGGGTAAGAAGGCGCGTTCTGGCACGTCCTTACAGGCAGGCGTGCCAGTCGTGCCAGGAATCTATGCGGGCGGCGGCGATTTTCCCGAGCTGTTTTCTCGCCTGTGCGTACGTCAGCCATCTTCCGGGGGTATCATTCCCCCACGGACCGGTATTACCCATTACGAACGGGTAGCGGCGTTT
>JAFAQG010000742.1 GCA_019246575.1 Acidobacteriaceae bacterium | reverse complement strand
TGAGCATACGCACGCGAATCGCCCTCGAGCGCTCGTCGGCAAACTGGGCGACACGCTCAATCGCAGTTTTGAACTCCTCGCGCTGAATCAGCAGCGTGTGAGGATGCTCTTTGGGCAGCACACGCTCATAATCGGGAAAATTGCCGGTCAACTTGCGGCTTAGAAGCAAGCGCTTATCGATGCGGAAGAACAGGTGGTTATCGTTTCCCGAAAACTCGATGCGCTTGGCGGAATCATCGCTCGCCAGTTTCTGGATCTCGCTCATCGCCTTCTTCGGCAATAATGCGCGATAGGAACCACTCAGGCCCGGTAGTTCGATTCGCTTCTCGACCATAGCGAGGCGATGACCATCCGTCGCGACCATGACCAGCGCAGTTTCTTTGAGGATCAATAGTGCGCCATTCAGCGTGAAACGCGACTCCTCGGCCGAAATCGCAAAGATCGTGTCTGCGATCATCTGCGACAAAACGCTGAGAGGAATCTCCGCGAGGGGCTCCGGCATCTCGGGCAGCTCAGGGAAGCTCTCGCGCGACATACCCGCGATACGCGTCCGCGAGCGGCCGCACACAAAGCTGGCCCACTGGTTGTCTGCCAGCTTTACCTGCAGATCGGCATCGGGCAGCAGTCGCACGTAATCGAGAAGACGCCGCGCGGGAATGGTGCTCGCGCCTTCCTTCCGGATGCGCGCCGGACACGCACAGCGAATACCAAGCTCGAGATCCGTCGCCGTGAGCCAAATCTGATCGCCGTCGGTTTCGAGGAGGATGTTGGAAAGAATCGGAATGGTCGTCTTCTTTTCCACCACGCCCTGCGTCAGTCCAAGCTCCCGTACGAGATCGGATTTGCTAACTGAAAATTCCATACCGAGGTTTACGAATGGTCCTTGTTCTGCTTCTTCAGACAGCTGTAATCAACTACTATTAGAGAGACCGTATCAGTAGGGGCTGTGGAAATGTTGATTTCTTCCTAAATTATAGCAAGAATTACCGCTTGTGTCACTTCCGCGGCTGTGGAATTCTACCCTGTCCAAGGTGGGAAAGAGGCGCATGAACGCAAGTTTCACGCTCCCGAACAGGCCTCTTTGCTGCCTCCTGTGGATAAGGCATCTAACCCTACTGGAGTGAATCCATTAGCGAGTGAATAAGATTGTTGAGATCCTCGTCACGTTGCCGCAGGTCGTCGATCTTCTGAACGGAGTGTAAAACGGTGGTGTGATGTTTCCCTCCGAAGTAGCGGCCGATTTCAGGTAACGAGGCATGGGTGAGTTCTTTCACCAAGTACATGGCGATCTGGCGCGGGTAAGCGATCTGCCGTGTGTTGCTCTTCTGCTTCAACTGTGCGGTCTGCAATGAAAAGCGTTCCGCGACCGCGCGCATGATGGAATCGACTGAGATGCGGCGCTCTGAGCCGGCGGCCAGATGTTTCAAGGCTTGATGCGCCATCGCGAGGCTGATCGGCTGGCCCGTGACAGACGAAACAGCGATTAATCGCGTAAGCGCGCCTTCTAGCTCTCGGACATTCGACTTTGTTTTCGTTGCGAGGAAGATGCGAACATCTTGCGGCAGGGTCATTCCCTCCGACTCGGCCTTCTTGTCCAGAATGGCCATTTTGGTTTCGAGATCAGGGGGCTGTACATCCACCATCAGACCCCATTCGAAGCGGGATCGCAGCCGCTCTACGAGGCCGGAAAGCTGGTTGGGAGCGGAATCGCTCGATATGACGATCTGTTTCCGATGATCGTACAGCTCGTTAAAGGTGTGAAAGAACTCTTCCTGTGTGCGTTCTTTGCCGGCGATGATGTGGATGTCGTCGATCAGGAGGACGTCGGCGGTGCGATAGTGCCGGTGAAATAGCGGCATCCGGTCCAGCTTGATGGATGTGATCATCTCATTCATGAAGCGTTCGCTGGAGGTGTAGACCACGTTCAAACCTGCGAAATTGGTGAGGAGGCTGTGGCCCACGGCGTGAATGAGATGTGTTTTTCCGATGCCGACCCCGCCGTAGATGAATAGCGGGTTATAACTGCGCGAGGGCGATGTTGCCACTGCCTTTGCCGCAGCATGCGCCAGCTGATTGGAAGAGCCAACGACGTACGTATCGAAGGTCAAGCGTGGATTGAGCCAAGTGCCGGGTTGTTCGAACAGCACTTCGGAGGTGTGCCCGTTCGTGTGATGATTGCCCGGTTGAGAACCGGACCTGTGTGCGCCGGCACCGGCAGCATAAGCTAGCTCGACCCGGTACTCGACGGTGCGCACGGGTAACGCGAGCTCCTGGATCGCGGTCCGAATTTGGGATGCGTACTCCTGCCGGATCCAAGCCTCAGTGGTTTGGTCGGGAACCCGCACCGTCAGGTCGCCGTCTTCAAGCGAAACCTGGGACGTGCGAGCGATCCAATTTTGATACGCGCCGGCACCCAGCTTTTTGGCTAGCCAGTCTTTAATCTGTTCCCAGGCGTCGCACAACCGCAAGCACTCCCCTTTGTTGTTACAAACGTCGCGATAGGTTTCCCACATCTTTT
>JAFAQG010000729.1 GCA_019246575.1 Acidobacteriaceae bacterium | reverse complement strand
CCTTCGCGGCGCAGACGCTCGGCGTCGGCGGAAACCTTCAGCGTCGAGGAAACACTGATGGTAGATATACGTTCGGCGATCTCAGCGGTAGCTTGCATAAATTTCAATGTAGCGTGACGGGGAGCAAGACGTCGGGCATCAAATTGTAAGCGTTCTATCTGAAAGCTGCTACGGAGGGCTGGGTGCGACCAGGAACTGTTCCAATTTGCCGTCCGGCATCTCATAGGTGCTCAGAGTGAGCGCTCGATCCGGAAATTGAACGCGAAATCCACGATATGTCATTCCGCCGCGCTGCGTCGTGAATTGCTCTGTCAGGAATAGAGGTTCGCCCAGCGGTCTCAGACTGGTCGAGAAATCGCGGAGTGCCTCTTCCGTGAAATAGGCACTGCAAAACGGCGTCAGTTGCGTCCGGTCCAGCTGGTTGGCCTGCAGCTGTTTCAACAGCTGCAAGGCGCGGCTCTCGCCTGCGCTCTGTCCGGCCAAGGACGGCGCTAAACTGGCCGCGATTATCACCGGTGTCGTAACAGCATCTTCGTTTGCCAGTGCGACAACAGCAGCTTTGCGGTCCAGAATGACTGTGTTTTTAGATGTAAAGCCCGACACTTCTCCTGAATGCTCGATATACTGGTGACCTTTGCGCTGGTGCACGTCTACTCCCAAACCATAGCTTGTTCCCGTGCCGTCTTTTAGCTTCACCTCTTTGAACATCTCGTTGTACGATTCAGGTTTCAGCAGCGAGCGGTTGATGAGACTGATGTCCCACTTGGCGAGATCCGACGCCGTCATCGATAGCTCACCCGCGGCGAACAGCCAGCCTCTTCCCTCTTTCGGCGCAAGACGCAGCGGCCCAAGCGCGTGGCGGTAGTAACCGGCTGGGTCGGTAGACGGCAGCGCGCGCTCATTTACGTCATACACACTGCTCATGGCGAGTGGTTCAAAAATGCGCGCACTTAAGAATGCAAACAGCTGCTGATTGCTGAGCTGCTCGACAATCCGGCCGGCTATGACGTAATTGGTATTCGAATACTGCCACTTGGTTCCGGGCGAGAAATCGAGCGGCCGCTTCGCCCACTTCGCGATAATATCGATGGGCCTCGTTGGAAGCATCATGTCCGTCATAACGTAGTCTTGGGGCCAATAGTCGCTGTAGCCCGACGTGTGGGACAGCAGCATACGAATGGTCACCTCATTTGACTGGGTGAGATCGGGCATGAACTTCGAGACTGGATCACTGAGATTCAACTTGCCGTCTTCCACCAGAAGCAGAATGGCCGCTGCGGTGAATTGCTTACTTACCGACCCAATGGCGTACCGCATACCGGCATCGGCGTGTGTTGCAGGCGTGAGGCGCGCCGCCCCGAATGCATTCGCGAAAGCAACTTGTCCATTCATAACGATTGCGACTGATGCGCTCGGAGTTCCAGTGCGCTCTAGAGCCCAGTTCACAACTCTCGCTACGTTTGCCGAAAGCGAATCGTCGGGTCGCGTTGCAGCGCATGGGCAAGAAATGGCAAAAGCACACGAAATCAGGAAGACTGGCCGAAGAAACATAGGCGACAGGTTATCACTCGCCGGGCTGTAGGTTGGGTCTGCATACGGCAGGGTTTATGGACGGGGAGCGATTAAGGGACGGGACTTGCTTAGGGTTCTCTATCATCCAGACGTTTGCGCTGTCAGAAGCTTTATAAGTTGCGAGGTGCCGGCCGTCGGGCGAAGCGGTATACCCACGCCCATGCCTCCGCCGCCCACATGCGAAGTGATGCGGTAATGGGAGACGGTGCTGCCGACTACCACTTTCGAGGGAGGATATCACAGGCGCATGTTCGTTCGCAGGCGTGCCGTGACTGCCGGCGGCACAAAAGCAGAAACATCGCCGTTCAGCGTAATAATCTCCTTCACCATGCGCGAGCTGATGAACGAGTACTCTTCGCTTGCCATCAGAAAAATGGTTTCGGTTTCAGGGCGAAGGCGGCGATTCATCAGGGCCATCTGCAACTCGCTCTCGTAATCGGAGATGGCGCGGATGCCGCGGATGATGGCTCTGGCGGATCGACGGGCGGCGTAATCGACCAATAGCCCGGTGAAGGAATCGATTTCGACGTTCGACATACCGGCGCTGCATTCGCGCAACATCTCCGTCCGTTCTTCGATTGAGAAGAGGGGTTGTTTTTGGGTGTTGCTAAGGATAGCTATGATGAGACGATCAACGAGACGTGAGGCTCGCGAAATAATGTCGAGGTGACCATTTGTCGGGGGATCGAACGACCCCGGATACACCGCGACGAGCGAATGCCGGGAAGGTTCCTCCGGGCCGGTTGCCATGGAAACTTGAGTTTAGCGGAGGACGAACTCGCTACGAAACTCGTTCCTCGCGGGCACGCTTTTGCATCTTGTCAGAAACGAACGGCGGGTGTGCTGAAGACCGGCTGATGCCCGGCGTGCCAGGCGGGATAATCGTGTTACTCGCGGTTTGTGCGATTTCCGTGCTGACGATCAACTGGTTTGGTGTCGCGCTGCTAATCATAGCGATAGCCTTTTTTGTTCTGGAGGCGAAATTCGCTCCCCACGGCGTTCTGGCGGCAGCGGGAGTGGCGGCGATGATCGCCGGCTCGCTTCTGGTCATCGAAGGCCCGCCGGAGATGAGAATCCCCATGAGCACAGCCGTGGGCATAGCGCTGCCGTTCGCGGTGATAGCCGTGTTTCTGAGCTCGCTTGTACTTCGCACTCGAAAAGAGAAGCCGATAACCGGGACGGCTGCGATGCAGAGCGAAATCGGGACTGCCGTGACGGCGCTTTCGCCGAGTGGAAAAGTGTTTGTCCGGGGTGAGTACTGGAATGCGGTGAGTGCAACGCCGGTGACGCCGGGCACC
>JAFAQG010000725.1 GCA_019246575.1 Acidobacteriaceae bacterium | reverse complement strand
ACAGTATGTTCGATCAGACATTTGTTACTTCTCCCGAAACATCGAGGAAGCCGCTCACCGTCTTTTTTTCTCTGGTCTTACAGACGTCGGCTGTTTGTGTTGTCGTACTTGCGTCGGTTTTGTACTCGCACGGGCTCCCGATGGCTCAACTTAAAGCATTGATCGTTGCTCCGGCACCGCCCGTCGCCGCACCACCTCAGGCGAAAGAAGTCACTAACTCGGTTCCATCAAGACCGCTTGTTCGCAAATTTCTGCCACATCTTACTGCGCCCCACGTGATACCGAACCGCGTAAATACAGTGATCGACACCCCGATACCGCCCGATATCGGAATACCCGGCGCAGTCGACCAATCAGTCACCGGCAATGCTCTCGGTCCAAACATCATCGGAAGCATGCCGGACGGCGCGCCCCCGCCCCAAGTCACGGCAACGCCGAAGCCGAAGGCGTCATCCTCGCCGGTTCGCGTCGGCATAGGAGTCGCCGAGGCCAACCTCATTCATCGCGTGCAGCCTGTTTATCCCCCGCTTGCCAAAGCCGCCCGGGTGCAAGGGGTCGTGGAGTTTAGAGCGATTATCACGAAAACAGGAAATATCGAGAACCTGCAGCTTGTTCGTGGGTATCCCTTGCTGGTCGAGGCAGCACGGCAAGCTGTCTTGCAATGGAAGTATCGTCCGACGCTACTGAATGGAGAGCCGGTCGAAGTTGTTACCGATATCATCGTGAACTTCACGTTAACGCAGTGAGGTACACGAGCGAAGCTTTTATTCGGTTCGATTCGCGTAATTCAGCTCATAGAAATGCCGGTATTCGCCGCTTTTGACGCGCCGCACCCATTCGCTGTGCGCCTTGTACCATTCGACGGTTGCCGCCAGACCCTGATCGAAATTCACGATGGGTTCCCAGCCAGTGTGCTTGGTAAGTTTGGCGTTTGTTAGCGCGTAACGACGATCATGGCCAGGGCGGTCGGCGACTCGGGTGATCAGCGCTTCAGGCTTGTTCGTCGCTTTGAGAATGCGGCGAACTACTTCGAGGTTCGGCAGCGAGCAGTTACCGCCGATGTTATAGATCTCACCCGGTTGTCCTGCTTCGAGGACGCTTCGGATAGCCCGGCAATGATCTTCTACATGCAGCCAATCGCGGATTTGCTGTCCATCGCCGTAAACTGGAAGCGGTTTGTCTTCGAGTGCGTTCGAAATCATCAGTGGGATCAGCTTTTCCGGAAACTGATACGGTTCGTATTTAATCGAGGCGCGTGCCACCGAGACATCCAGCTTGTAAGTTGTGAAATAGGAAAGCGCAAGCAAATCGGAACCCGCCTTAGACGCTGAATAAGGACTGCTCGGGCGCAGCGGGTAAGATTCGTCCGCTTTGTTTGGTGGGTCGATGCTGCCGTAGACTTCGTCTGTGGAGACATGCACGAACCGCGCCACTTTATTGCGTCGCGCGGCCTGGAGCAGAGTGAACGTGCCGTTCACATTCGTACGAACCACGGGAGCCGGCGAATGGATACTGCGGTCGACGTGCGACTCCGCGGCAAAATGAACCACGGCATCCGGCGCTTCTTTCACAAACAGGTCGCCCACCGTCTCCTCGTCGCAGATATCGGCTTGCACGAACTTATATCCGGGATGATCGGCGACCGACTCCAGGTTTTCGAGATTGCCGGCATATGTCAGCAGATCGAGGTTGACGACGTGCTCTGCCCAGCGCTCGCCGAGAGCCATGCGAATGAAGGATGAGCCGATGAATCCGGCGCCGCCTGTGACGATTAACTTCACTTGTGCTGGAGCTCCCAGTCGTAAGAAATGGCAGTATCGTTATAAGCGATGCGGCCTTCGTCTTTTGGATCGTAAGTACGATTCGTTATATAAACAAGCACTGAGGCTTGCTGCCCGATGACTTTATATCCGTGAGCAACTCCCGGCGGAATAAGTAACTGCCAGGGACGCAGATCACCGACGTACATGGTATTCTTCAGGCCATATGTTCTCGACCCACGGCGCAGGTCAACGAGAGCGACTTGCAGAATGCCTGCCACCGGGACCCAGCAATCGGTCTGAAAGCGGTGGTAATGAAACGCTTTGATAATGCCGGGATAGTTCAGCGCCGCAGAAACCTGGGTGGTTTCAGCAGAAAATTCCGCAACTAAGCCTTCGCGCAATCGTGCGACTTCCAAAAAGTAACCGCGATCATCGGGCCAGAGAGCGTATGGGGTGATTTTGACATCCTGAATGAGATCCGGAGCTGTCGGTGAGAGGATAACGTTCCCGATGCCCGGTTCCGAACTCGGGATATCGATCTCGACGCCCGATTCCAAAACTCCCAAACCGGCTGCGGCCATCAGTTCGCCGCCTCAAGCGCGACCGGCGACTGCCGGTTTTGCAGCGTTTCGTATACCAAATTGGTGGCGCGGTGAAGCGATTCGAAGGTTCCGGCATCGGTCCACCAGCCTTCGAGGTAGTTGAACGTCATCGTGCCTTCGCGGATATACGCGTTATTTACATCGGTAATCTCGAGCTCTCCCCGAGCGGAAGGAGTAAGCGTTCGCGTCTTTTCAAACACGGTGTGGTCGTACAGATAGATGCCGGTTACCGCGTAGCTGGATTTAGGCCGAGCCGGCTTTTCTTCGATGCCGATGATGCGATCGCCGCGGATCTCGGCAACCCCGAAGCGCTCTGCATCCGGCACTTCTTTGAGCAGGATCTTCGCTCCGCGCTCTTGCCGCTCGAAATCTCGAACTGCAGGCGCAATCGACCGCTCGATGATGTTATCGCCGAGGATGACACAAATTTTTTCGCCATCGGCGAAATGCTCGGCCAGCGCGAGAGCATCGGCAATTCCACCCTCACCTTCCTGATACGTGTAATTGATGTGCTTCAACCCAAACTCTTTTCCGTTTGCAAGAAGGCGCAGAAAATCGCCGGAATTGCGCCCCCCGGTCACGATAAGAAGGTCGCGAATACCGGCATCGACAAGCGTCTGAATGGGATAGTAAATCATCGGCTTGTCATAGATAGGCAGCAAATGCTTGTTTGTGATTTTTGTTAGAGGATAGAGGCGGCTGCCTGTTCCGCCCGCCAAAACGACACCCTTCATAAACGTTCAATGGTAGCAGTAAACGGGTTACCGCAGGTTCAATCTGGAGCGGGGATCGGGTTGCGCGGCGCGCGGCGATCTTGTCTTTAAGCGCCGCGTTAGTTGCCGAAGCACCAGAATGACGATC
>JAFAQG010000718.1 GCA_019246575.1 Acidobacteriaceae bacterium | reverse complement strand
AGTCTGCGAGGTGCGCACAGCGAGCGCGAGCGAGCGATTTTAAAATGAGGGTCATTCCGGGAAAAGAATTTAAATTTCTTATCCGGCGCGACCAAGCTTAACGGACTCGACAAGCGAGCCCTTCGCGCGCGCCGTCCTCTCCCGATCCGGGAAAGATGTTAACAACCTCCTTCGCCGCCGCGTCCCTCAGATAGCAAATCTGTTTCTGGCCTGCCGTGGCGCGGGCTGGCCGCCTGACCCGCTCGGGATGACATGGGGGGGAACGGCCACGCGGGAAACGCTAGGTCCAAAGTGGCGCGTGACCAGCAGCGCCAGCCGATTATTTGCGGGCTTCAGCGTAAGGCACGAACTTCAAAGCCGCCGAGTTCATGCAATAGCGTAGTCCGGTGGGCGGCGGGCCGTCGTCGAACACGTGCCCAAGATGCGCATCGCAGCGTGCACAACGGACCTCAGTCCGCTCCATGAACAATGAATGATCAGGCCGCGTCACGATATTCTGCCGGGAGATCGGCTGCCAGAAACTGGGCCATCCGGTACCCGAATCGAACTTGGTCTCCGAGCTGAACAGCGCGGTGCCGCAGCAGACGCATCGATAGAGTCCCTTGGCGCGCAATTCATCGTACTCATTGGCAAAGGGTGGCTCCGTTCCGCCGTGGCGGGTGACATCGTATTGCTCCGCTGAGAGCTGCTTTTTCCAATCGGCGTCGGTTTTAACAACTTTCGAAACTCGAGCGACTCCGGCCGGCGCACCCAAATCGGTGAACTCAGCGATTAGTATCGTTGTTGCGCCATTTGCTGTCCGGTTGACTGACGAATTGCCTGAGTCTGCCTCGGCGGCAAATGCCACGCCGGCTTTCATGGCCAATGGCAACATCAGGGCCTGCATGACAAAGGCGCGCCGCGAAAGTTTTCGGTCGCGTTCGGGGTTTGCCGGGCTTTGTCTCATAATCGATAATTCCGCAGCTTCAACCTAAAGTTACAGTAAATCGGTTGCAACCATGCCTATGAGCTGACCTGAGCAGCTCGCATAAGCCAGCTAACCCTCCCCACCAGCAGTTCCCATCCGGCTGTGCAACTCCAGGTGGACCTGAGCGCGGTAGCGTAAGGCGGCGGGGGCAGGGGGCCTCAACCTCACCAACCGGCCAGAGAACGGGGCGGGGAAACGCTTGATTGGAGACTTCGACAATCGTGTGTTACCGTGTCACACATGAAAGGCGACACTATAACGGTCCGCCTCGACGATGATTTAGCGCCCCTCCTCGACGAGGTCTGTCGGCGTTCTGGACGGACCCGCAGCGAGGTGATGCGCGAAGCGCTACGGCGACATTTGGCGCAACTTCGCTTCGAACAATTGCGGCGGCGGGTGATGCCGTTTGCCGAGGCCCGCGGCTACCTGACCGATGAGGATGTTTTTTAACGTGGTCTCGTGAGGGTCTTTCCCGATACCAACATTCTGGCCAGCGCATTCGGGACGCGCGGATTATGCGCCGACGTGCTGCGGCTAATTCTTGGGGAACATGAACTGCTGACCGGCGAGGTGGTGATCGATGAATTACGCGGGGTGCTGAGGAGGAAATTCGGAGTGCCGGCGGAAACCGTAAAAGAGATTGAAGTATTTCTGCGCGGTTATCATGTCGAGCCCAGGCCGGACGAACTGCCGAAACTGAATCTGGCCGATCGCAACGACCTCCTGGTGATCGGCTCTGCCATCAAGGCGGAAGCGTCGATTCTGATTACGGGAGACCGCGAAATTCCAGCTTTGGAAGAAAAGCTCGAAAGTCTGCGAATTTTAAGTCCGCGTCAGTTCTGGAACCTGGTGTCGGGCAAGAGACAGAAATGAGAGAGGGAGCATCAGTCAAGAGCCGGTGCGGATTTACCGCACCGGCCCCTGGTTAAATAAAGTACTCAGTGCTTATGCCGCGACCGAACGGATCACCTCGCCGGCAAGTGTTCCGCTTTGACGGCCGTGCTCATATGAGACTTTGCCGTTAACCACCGTATATTCGATACCTTCGGCCGGCATCACCAGGCGCCGCCCGCCGCCGGGCAGGTCATGCTGCATCGTTGCCCGCCGTGCCGAGTTAACCGTGTTGTAGTCGAAGATCGCCACGTCGGCCTTCCAGCCCGGTTTCAACTGGCCACGCTGATGGATTCCGAAGAACGCCGCCGGTTCGGACGTGATGCGTTTAATGGCGAACTCCAGCGTTATCGCTTCACGCTTGCGTACCCAGTTGCCCAGCAGATAAGTCGCATACCCGGCGTCGCATAGCATATCGACATGGGCGCCGCCGTCGCTCAGACCGATCATTGTGCGCGGATCGGTGATCAACTGCTGGATCCCATCCTCGTGATATTGCTGCATCGTATATTGCAGATTGAGGTCGTCCTCGACCGCGAGGTCCAGGAAGGTGTCGAGCGGGTCGGCCCCGCGCATCTCCGCGACTTCCTCGACGGTCTTGCCCTCATACTGCTTGAGTGCCGGATTGATGGCCTCCAGAACTTCCACTCGATGCCAGCGGCCGGTGAACAGATGAGGCCGCTTGAGACTCTCGCGGAAAGAACGCCGGAACTCCGCATCCGAGTAGATGCGTTTCTGGTCTTTGACCGGCTGATTGAAGACGTGCCCCCAGGCTTCGTTGTCAGCAAACGTAAACGGGTTACGCAGGTCGAGTTGCGAAACGAACGGTTTGCACAGGACCTGCGGGACTCCGCCGCGCCGGATGAGTGGCTCACAGCGACTCAGCGTC
>JAFAQG010000715.1 GCA_019246575.1 Acidobacteriaceae bacterium | reverse complement strand
GGTCTGCGATCAAGACTCCGCGCCGAGCCGCGTCATGGAAGCTGCGCAACAGAAGCGCGACCTGGTCATCGGTAAAGTGGTGCAGAAACAGGGAGGACAGCACGAAATCGAAACTCTCCGGCTGAAACGGCATGTGGAACGCATCTGCGATGACCTTCGGGTGCGGCGCCGCTTCGATGTTTACCTGGTTGTAATCAAGGCTGGTAACGGTTGCATGCGGATATGATTCCCGGATGACACGGGCGGTATCGCCGGACGCGGCGCCGATGTCGAGCAGCGTAAACGACTCGTGCGGGCTAACGATTTGCGCGAACATACTACGGATAGTTGAGTGTCCGCCGAGAAAGCGGTTAATGCGCACGAGGTCGGCAAGCGTCCTGCGCGCTTCCTCGGGTTCGGCATGATCCATCAGTTCGGGTTCGATCAAGCGATGCGCAAACACTTTCGGAACAGCTCCGCTATTCGGTTGAGGCTGAGCTTGGGCCAGGTGATACAAGAAGGATTGCAACATATGAAAACTTCATCTCTAACGAGGCGCAGTGTACTGAAGACGGCAGGTTCGGGGGCAGCACTCCTCCCGGCGGTGGCCGGTGCCCAGAGCGGTTCCGCGTATGCCCCGGCCGGCTTGCCTCCCACGACTTCAACAGTGGAAGATCGAGACCGGCGCGAGCAGTGGTGGCACGAAGCGCGGTTCGGTATGTTCATCCATTTCGGCTTATACAGCGTCCTTGGCCGGCACGAATGGGCGATGGAGCAGGAGGGAATTCCTGTTGCCGAGTACGAGCAACTGGCAAAACGCTTCAACCCGCAACCGCACGCCGCGCGCGCCTGGGCAAAACTCGCAAAACGGGCAGGCATGAAGTACATGGTCATGACCACGAAGCATCACGAGGGGTTCTGTCTTTTCGATACCAAGCTGACCGACTACTGTGCCCCGAAGCAAGCCGCCGGACGAGACCTGGTTGCCGAGTATGTTGAGGCCGCGCGCGGCCAGGGAATGCGCGTTGGATTCTATTACTCGCTGATGGACTGGCACCATCCCGATGGGGCCCGCTGCCGCGACGACGAAGCGGCGAGGCGGCGTTTCGTTGACTACACACACGGCCTGGTTCGTGAGCTGTGCACCAATTACGGAAACATAGACATTCTGTGGTACGACGTCAACTGGCCGCTGAAGCCTCAGCAATGGGAAGCGGAGAAGCTCAATCGAATGGTGCGGCAGCTACAGCCTGACATCCTGATTAACAACCGTACCGGCCTGCCGGAGGACTTTACCACGCCCGAGCAGCGTATCGAAGCCTCGAAAACGCCCTGGGAAGCGTGCATGACGATGAATGACAGCTGGGGTTACAACCGGGCCGACGACAACTGGAAATCTCCCAAGACCATCGTTCGCAACCTGCTGACGTGTACGCGCGATGGCGGCAATTACCTGTTAAACATCGGCCCGACCGGAGACGGCGCCATTCCGACTCCTTCTGTCGAGATTTTGACGGCGGTGGGCCGCTGGATGGACGTCCACGGCGATCTCATCCATCACGCCGAGATTTGCGAGGTCAAGCGCTCGGATTTCGCGCTATTCACGCGACGCGGAAATACCCTGTTCATTCACGCTTACTTCTGGCCCGGTGAAACGCTGTCCGTTGGCGGACTGCAGCAAAAGGTCGTTTCGGCGAAGCTTTTTCCAACGGGTGAGTCCGTCAAATTCGATCAAGACAGATGGCGCGCGCGCTTTGCAGGGCTGCCGGGCGGCCCGCCCGATCCCATAGCAACTGTGCTCGCCGTCGAGCTGGACGCGGCGCCGACGCAGAACCAGGTTGCGATCCGCGAAAATCGCGAGCGCACTCACGTGTAAGCTGTAGAGTCGCGCGAAAGCGCCCGGTTGAAACATAATAGTAGGAAGACACGTCTGGTTAGCCATCCGCCCGGAAACCAGCCCCTGATGGGCGTGTCTCCAGGCCGCCGCGAGCGGACGCCGCTCGTCCAAACCGGGCAGCGGACGTATTTTGCGGATTGTGGCTAAGGCTGGATTCCGTCGCGCACCGCGTGGCGGCGCATTTAGAGAGGGATATTTTTATGAGCAGTACTGCACCGCAACAGCCAACATACATCATCCCGCCCCCGTCTGCCCCGAATTGGAAGACGCCGGTGGTGGCCTGCATTCTCGTGCTGTTAGCCGCAACTAACGTTTACTTGTTTGTCCAGCTAGAGCGTCTGCGGGCCGATGGCCGAACGGAGATGGCGAAGCTGCGAGACGACCTGAGCAGCACAGTGGAACGGATGCGCGTCGATTCGTCGGAGGCGGTTCAGCGTTCGCGACGAAGCGTCGAAGCGCTGCAGACGCAACTGCAGCAGCAGCGAAGAATGGCGGAACGTGCCGTCGGTCAGGCCAAAGTAGACGCCGAGAAACGCGTGGACGAGCTCAACCAGCGCGTGGCGGCCGAGCAGGCGGCAGAGCAGCAAGCCATCACTCAGGTCAAGCAGACTGCCGACGCCGCGACGACCAAGTTAACCGACGTCAGCAGCGATGTCCAGAACACGAAGACGCAGTTAGAGCAAACGATTGCGAACCTGAAGCGAGCAACCGGCGAACTGGACAGCCATGCCAGCCTGATCGCCACAAACGGTAAAGAGCTGCAGGCGCTGCGCGAATTGGGCGAACGGAACTACGCCGAATTCACGATTACGAAGAGCAAACAACCGACTCGCGTGGGCAATGTGATGATCATGCTGAAGAAGGTAGACGTGAAGCGGAACAAGTTTACGATTGCCGTTACCGCGGACGACAAGACGGTCGAAAGGAAAGACCGCAGCATCAACGAACCCATCCAGTTCTACACACAGGAATCAAGGCAGCCGGACGAAATCGTCGTGAATGCGGTCAAGAAAGACGCCATCGTCGGGTATCTCGCCACGCCGAAGGTGCAAAGCAATCGCGCGGCGGCGTCCTGACGCGGTAGTCCTTTTACGTATGAATACGCTCGTAAGGTGTCGGCAATATTGCTCAGGTTGAGATTAAACTTGCTTAAGACCAGTACGCGACTGACCGGAAAATCTTACAGGTGTTGGTTCTTTGCGGTGCGTGATCAGTGGTTTACCGCACGTAGGAAGGAGACTTCCGAGAATGTTTCGCCCCGGATTTGGGACCACAGTACCACGGATCCGCGTTATACCCCTACCCAGAATAGTACTGCGCTGCCTAGAAAGGGGTTGACCCTTACGCCCTATATGACATAAATTCGAAGAGTGATCTAAGGCAACGACCTTAGTCTATATTCTTGCGGAGGGGAATAAATTGAGATCGAGTATTAAGGCAACACTTCTTAGCGCGGCCGTTCTTTTGGCCACTGTTGTACCTTTGAGAGCGACGGCGATTGGTTCCGGTGAGGCGAATGTCGGTGGTACGGCAACGGCCACTGCGAGTTCGCTGACGTTCATGAATTTGGACCAACCCGGTCCAAATAACGGTTCGCTAGCCGGCATTACCGCCTACACCAATGCCACTCTCACTGGAGCGCCGGGGCCTGTCAACATCGTTGATTTCGCCACGTTCACCACGACGGCCAGCGGCTTGGTGCATTTCAACCTGACGAATCTGGATGCGGGTAATTTCAGCGCAGCGTCCCCATTTACGGTGATTCAACAGGGCCCGAACGTCGCAGTCACGCTTTCCGGTGAAGGTATCTTTTATACCGGCACGTCTGCGAGCGGTTCCACACCGGGATTCGTCATCTACACGAGTCAGGTCACGAACACAACCGTTGCGGCCGTCATTCAACAGGC
>JAFAQG010000711.1 GCA_019246575.1 Acidobacteriaceae bacterium | reverse complement strand
TGGATACCGGCGTTCGTCTTCAGGTGTGTGCCGTATGTGAGCGGATTCGTGTATTTAGTCGTGCCGGTCGGGTCATAATAGGCCGAAACCACTCCCGTGCTTCCCGAGTAATCGACCGTTCCGTTGATGGTTACGGTGCCCGTGCCGTTGCCGGTGTTATCGGCTATGAGATTGAGGTTGCCGGAACCGGTGTTCTTCACCGTGTAGCCGGAGCTGATCTTTACGTTGCGGTACGCACTTAGAGTGAGGGTATTGCCGGTACTCCATGAAATGCCGCTGTTAATAATGATGTCTCCGCTACCGCTGGAGTTTTGGGTGCCAGGACCGCTCGCCCCCGTTGCTGAAGTGGTAAGCGTCACGTCGGTACCGCTGGCCAGGCTGTTCTTGATCGTCGTTGCGGCCGTACTGTTGACCGTGAGGTCATACGGGTCCACCAGCCACGACCCGCCCTTCCCCGTGCCGATATGCCCGCCATCGAACGAGACGTTCCCGCCGGAGGTTTCGACCGCGCCTCCGGTCCCGTTTGCATTCTGCGCGTGCACGGTGCCGGTAACATCCAGCGTGCCGCCCTCGGCGATCAGCCAGACATGCCCGTTCTTGGTTGCCGTACCGGTGGCTCGGATTTGTCCGCCATTATTCCCCGCGAGCGCATAGATATTGCCGCCCGCTGCTCTTACCTCCGCTTCCGCGGCGGCAATCGATCCGGTATTGGTAATGTCTCCGCCGGCGGCCTGCACGAAAACGCGTTGATCGCTCGAAGAATCCTTAAGCAGAACTTGCGTTCCGGCGCCCAGACCTACGGTTACGTTCGCGGCCTTGATACTGCCGCTGTTTTCGATGCTGCGCGCAATCAGAAATACACTGCCGTTCTTAGAAGAGATCGACCCGAGGTTCTTGACGAGCGCGGTCGAATCCCCGACAAACAGCAGCGAACTGCCGCCGAGAAATGCATCATTCGATAAATGCAGCGTTGAAGCTATGAAATCGCCGCCCGTTTTGACCGTTCCCTTCGGCCCGATCAGCACCCCTTGCGGGTTGAGCAGGTAGATGCTGCCGGAAGCGATCAGCGAACCCAGGATGGAGCTCATCGCTCCGCCATTCACGCGATTGAGTGTTACTCCGGAGCCGTTACGAAATTGAACCAGGCCGCCTGCGCCGATCGAGAAACTGTTCCAATCGATGATGCCGCGCGCGGTTGCCTGGTTGATCGTCAGCGTGTTGCCGGACGCAGAGATTGCGCCTGCGCCTGCGGTGAAATTGCCGCCCGAAGGCAGGGTGACCGGCTGTCCCGCAAACGACAACAGCTGGCCGAATACGCATCCGACCAGTACGGCTACCAGAAATTTCCGGAGCGAGAATCGCGATTCTGCTGGTTGGCGAGAATCGGCTGCTCCGAATGTGCGTCCGTGGTCCATCGTCTCTCTTATCGGCCAGACCTCGCGATCTCTTCACGTGAAACGGAACTTCGTCAGTTTCCGATGTTTATTGAGATGCTGGCGAGACGCCCGCGTGCGCTAGTGCCGGGCAAGCGAAGCAGTTGCCATCCGTAATCGACGTGAACCGACGCGTGCGTGCGGATGTTGTAGCGCACGCCGAGGCCCGCACTCGAGGCATTGAGATCCGCAATGAGGTTACCTGCCGCGGCATGCTTATTGTGAAGGCTGGCATAATCCCAGAAAGCGACTAGCTGAGTTTGGCCCATTAGAGTGGAGCGGAGATTTTCCGTATGCCGCGAGAAGGTTGGACTTTGCAGTTCATTGGAGAGCATAATGCCCTGATCGCCGATAACGGCGTAGGGATCATAGCCGCGGAGAATGTCGGGACCCCCGCCGGCTAGCTGTTCAGTCGCGAGCAGACTGCGGTCTGAGGTCTGGCCGATGAATCGGAACAACCAGGCGGCCTGGCCCGGAAGTTTGGTTACCCGCCCAAGATCGCTGCGCCAATATACATAGTCGGCAGCCGCGGCAACGCGGCCCGATTGCCCCGGGGCCGGTTGAAACGCCGCATCATTATTATTGGGGGTCATCCTACCGGGACTGAGCACGAGTCTCGTGGCCATGTTCGTCACGCCCCAGCGGTCCGTAACGGTAGCCGAATAAGCAATGGGGAACTGATCGATTTCAGTGCTGTTGTGGGAGACTTGAGTTCCCCCGAAATCCAGGTTGTTGTTTGTGGTCTTGAAATCGTAGCCGGCTTGGAAGCTCTCGACGAGGGCTTCCGTCCGTGGAAGAGCGATACTGTAGCGCAGGCTTGCCTGCGCGCTGCGGCCGAGCAATCCGAACGCGGCGCCGATGTTCGGGTGCGCCTGCTCATAACTGCCGAAAATTGTCAGCGTCCGCCGGTCTGGCAGCGGCATAGTCCAACTCAGAGAATGACTCGTAAACGAAGGGGAACCGGGTGGACCGACACCTACCGCATCGGTCCAGAAATTCGTGCTCGATGTGAACTGATAAGACAATTGCTGGTCATGCCATAGCGCATTCCCCCAGGTAACCCCGAGGTTCCATCGATTGTGGCCCGTCGAAGTCGTGCCGCTGTTGTCGTAACCGCCAGAAATACGCAGCGGAAACCGATCCTGTGTTTGGAGCACCAGGTCCGTGTAGCCTCGCTCTGCGCCTGGCCGATAGATCAGATTCACCCGACGAAAGGGATTCGAATTAGCCGTGTCGAGCTGGCCAAGTAAGTCGTTGATATCGACCACGTCGCCATGCCGAAGACTCAGCGGCGCAGCAACAACTTTGGGTGAAAACCACCTGTTCCCTTCTGTCCGGATTTCGCCTACATGGAATTCCGTGACAACGATCTGTACTGCGCCACTTTGAACGTCCTGTTCCGGCGTGATGACATCAACCAGCGGACGTCCGTGCGCTCGATAAAAGTTCACTACGGCGTGGGTGAGTTCAGCGATGCACGCTCGCGTGAGCGGTTGGCCAAGGTAAGAAGCTGCGAGCTTCCGAAAGGCAGCTCGATCGAGCATCTCAAGACCGTAGATCGAAATGCCGGTAGCGTTTACCCCCTCGTGTCGGACGCTACTCGGATCGGAGACAAAGACAACGCCCTTCAGTACAGGTATCGGCAGTGCAGGCGCGGTGTTAGAAGTCAGTTGTTCGGCCGGAGAGAACTGCTCCCCAAACACGCATGCGGCGAGTACAACTATCAGAAATTTCTGAATCGAAGCCCGCGCGCGGGTCCGGAGAACGGAACGCTCCAGGTCGCATGTGAGCAAAAGACTCATCGCATCCCTTATCGGCCATAGTGCGGCATCGAACCCTGTCCATCGCTGTATGCCCGGGATACCACCCGTGCATACGAGTGATACCTAAGTTAGTCGCAGCAACGCCGCCAAAGCTCGATATCGATACCGCATTCCGCGTTGACACGCGCAGCAACGTACACACGTGGCGACGTGGTCGCAGCCACTCCTACTTCGTTCAATGCTGGTGTGATGCGCCAGATTGCCGAGCCGGTGAGCGGCTCCCCTTTCGTGGTGGCCGCTTCAGCCGCTTACGAGCCCACCAACCGGGCGTAAACGCCGCGGGCAATGGCTATGTCGGTTGTGCCTTTTACAATCGCACGTCCATCGCGG
>JAFAQG010000812.1 GCA_019246575.1 Acidobacteriaceae bacterium | reverse complement strand
AGCATGAATCGCCAGTGGCGAGCCGATTTACCGCGAACAGGAAAGGCGCACTTTTGCTGGCCCGAATTCGCCCTGTTACGGCCGCTGCGATATCTGCGTGGGTTTCGCCGTTTCCTGCGAGCGCGCGATGACGTACGCACGAATTGCTCGCACGTCGTCTGCGGAGAGGATCTTGCTAAAGGAGGGCATTCCGTCGGAGGCTTTCGTACCTCCGAGAACTATAGAAGCGAACGAATCAAGTACCTGTCTGCTGGAACATCGCAAGTCGGGCAGTGGACCGGCGACGGCATTCAACCCATGACATATGAAACAGTGGCCTTGGAACAGTACGGCCCCCGCACGCACGACAGTCGAATCTTGCTTTGCCGTGATAGCAGGTTGGGGCGGATCCTTGTGACCAAATGGAGGGGCCTTGAGAGCAGTTTTGCCATCGAGTGCGAAGGTGAGGATGCGTCCCCAGCCGGGCTTCACAGGACCAATGCCGGAAGAATTCATCAGCCCCGGGCTCCGCCCCAGCCGGCCATCAGGGTAACGTATTGGACTCCATCCATCGTGTACGTCACTGGCCGAGCCATGATGCCCATTCCAGCATCGAAGCGCCATAAGAGCTCACCGCTGTCGGCGCGATAAGCAGCGAAAATGCCGTCCGCGCGGCCTTGGAACACCAGATTGCCGCCTGTTGCGAGCACGCCCCCTCCGTCGACGACGGGATACTTGGCGCGCCACACGGCTTTCTGGCCAACGGGGTCCCACGCCAGGAGTTCGCCGCTCGGCGATGGCATCGCAGCCAGTTCGGCAAACAGCGGCCTTCATAACTGCCATCTCTCCCCGCGTTGTACCGATTCGAATCGTACTTCCATTTCTTGTCCGGCGCGTGCACGGACTGCGTGCCAACTCGCGCAGGGAAGTAGACGAGCCCGGTCGCCGGATGAAATGCCATCGGGTTCCAGTTATGAGCACCAATCGGATTCGGCGACAACAGCTTCGGATTCGCGTCGGCAACCCCCGGGAACTCGATCGGTCGGCCCGTTTTCGGGTCTATGCCGCGCGCCCAAGTGATGCCGCTCACGAAGGGTGCGGCAGAAATGAACTCACCGGTTTTGCGATCGAGTACATAGAAGAAGCCGTTTTTGTTTGCCTGCAGGAGGACCTTTCGAGGCGCCGGCAATACGCGGTGCTGCTGTGATGGAGTAAGGCTTGGCCGCGTCTGTAGTTTGAACTGTCCACACAGGTGTGCCGGTGTGCTGGTCCAGCGCTAGGAGGCGGCCATCCAGCGTAGCGACATAGACTTTGCCGCCGCGCAGTGCGACCCCGCGATTGACCACGTCACAACAGAAGAAGAACGCGCGCTCTCGCGCAACCTTGGGGTCGTAGGTCCACTTCGTCTGACCGGTTTTGGCATCAAACGCGAAAACGATGCTCTAGGAACCGGTTGTATAGATGGTGCCGTTGTGGATGATCGGAGTAGCTTCGAGGCGGCGCGATGTGCCAAGCTCTTTGCTCCAGACGAGGCCGAGTCTCGACACGGTCTGCTCATTTATCTGGTTTAGGGGGCTGAACCGTTGGTCAGTTTGCGTCGCGCCGTGAAGCCGCCAACCCTCGTCCGCCGCATTTGCGACGAACAATGCGGAGATCGCACCTACAACAAAGAAGTAGGCGCGCATACGGGCCGGTTCCTCAGCCCATCCCCAGCAGCATATCAATATTGCAAGCTCAGGGGGTCGCATAGAACCCGAGCATTTTTGCGTCGTACTGAATGTCGCGAATAGGCCCATAAGTGCATGGCCGATGTAATAACCGACCACTCGCGCCGACTCGGTCGACCCGGCGGTCGCACTAGAAGCGAGTAGGGCCGCACCTAGAAAACAGAACGCGTATGCGTCGGACATAGACGTTTGAGCGGATTGCTCCCGAGTTGTCGGCAACCCGGAAGTTAACCGTCAATGTCTGGAGCGCTCGTCGCGCTCCGGGTCACTGCGTGTTGAGGCGGGCACAAGGGCTGCCGCCCCTTTCCCGCGCCCTTTGTCCGCTTGCGGCATTCATCCTTCGCTTGGCTCCGGATAGGTTTCTCTTGACGAAGCCGAACACTTTACCGCAGAATCGAGATGCCAGCGTCGCTACGCTCCGATAGTGTTCGGGATCATCCCGGAATGCCGTTCGGCTTCCCTCCGGAACTAGCGTTCAGCTTCGCCGGAATCCCCAATTGACATCTGGGGACTGATTGGCTGATCCTACCGCGCACGACAGGCTCTACTTGCGAACCTTCTGAGATTGCAATGCTGTCGAAGCTACTGACCGTTATCACCTTGGCGCGGGGAGTCCAACTCGACGCACGAGTTCGGCAAAGCGCGGATCAGAATGGAGCTCGTCCAAACGCTCATCCACCCTCAGATACGTGAGTAAATAGGATCGCTCCTCATAAGCGCGATTCAGCCATGCAAATGCCTCATCCTTTTCTCCCAGACCTGCATAGATAACTGCGACATTGTAAGGAGCAACATATTGGTGAACTGAAAGTTCTCTGAGATGTTCGATGACCTCCTGCGCCTCTCTCCTTTTGCCAGACACCGCGTAGACGTGTCCAAGACTGGCCCATACCTCAGTTGTGCCCTCAAGCGATATCGCCCGCTTAAGGGTCGCAATCGCCTCGGGAAATCTCCCCTTTTGCACATACGCCCTGCCCAGGAAATAGTGGTCGAACCAATTGTTTGGATCGAGATCGATAGATGAACGCAGTTGCTCGATCGCTTTGTCCCACTGATGCGTGAATACAAAA
>JAFAQG010000127.1 GCA_019246575.1 Acidobacteriaceae bacterium | reverse complement strand
ATCCGCATCTCGAGGCGCTCGAGAAAGACGCGAGAGAGATTCTGGGAGCGGCGCGACAGGCGGCTGGAATTCACGGCAGGCATGTGTTTTCAGCGCCCGCGCCATCGGTCAAACAGTAGATTTGGAAACCGGTCTCCGCAATCGCGTCGCGCTCGTGACGGGCGCGAGTCAAGGACTTGGGCGCGCGGCTGCATTCGCGCTGGCGACTGAAGGGGCGCATGTGGCGCTGTCGGCGAGAAACGCCGAGGCGCTCGAGCGCGCGGCCCAGGAAATCCGGCAGCGTTTTAAGGTCGAGGTGCACGCGGAAGCCTGCGATGTCCGCGACAGTGCAGCGGTCGGGCGCTTTGTAAATAACGTTCACCGCATCTTCGGGCGAATCGATGTGTGCGTCACAAATGCGGGCGGACCTCCGGCGAAAGAATTCCTCGACACCACGGATCAGGAGTGGAACGACGCTTTTGCGCTAAACTTGCGCAGCGCAGTGGTGCTGGCACGAGCCGTGGTTCCACACATGCAGCGGCAGCGCTGGGGCCGGATTGTCACGATCAGCTCGATCACGGTGCGGCAGCCCCAGCCCCACCTGGTTCTTTCGAACGCGATTCGCGCCGGAGTGATGGGTCTGGTGAGGAGCCTGGCGAATGAATTTGGTAAAGACGGGATTACGGTGAACAATGTCGCGCCGGGCTACACGGCTACGGAGCGGCTGAAAGAGCTTTCCGCGAAGCGCGCCGCGGCTTCGGGTGAAAGTGAGAAGCAGATCGAGCAGACCTGGATCGATCAGATTCCGGTGGGCCGGCTCGGCAAACCGGAAGAAGTCGCAGACGCGATCGTGTGGCTGGCGTCCGAGCGCGCTTCATTCATCACGGGCCAAACGCTTCTTGTGGACGGCGGTATGTACCGAGGATTGTGAGCAGTGGGCAGAGTACTACGATGGACTGCATGAGCGAAACCGCGCAGGCGAACGAGTGTACGGCAATCGAGGTGAAGCATGTCCGCTGGGAGGAGCTTCCAGTCGAAACAGTGAATCCTCTGTTCGACCGCCAGATGGTGGTTGGCGACCAGATGATGGTGGCGCGCGTGATCATGAAGAAAGGTTGCGTGGTTCCGCTGCATAGTCACTTCAACGAGCAGGTGACACATATCGAATCCGGCGCTCTGCACTTTACGATTAACGGCCAGGAAATCACCGTTCGGGCCGGCGAGTTTCTCTGCATACCTCCGAACGTGCCGCACACGGCGGTGGCGCTTGAGGACACGATCGATATCGACATCTTCACGCCACCTCGCGGGGATTGGATCAATAAGACGGATTCGTATCTTCGCGGCAAATAGGAATTGGCGTCCCCAAGGGGATTCGAACCCCTGTTATCGCCGTGAAAGGGCGGTGTCCTAGGCCGGGCTAGACGATGGGGACGCGAGGAACCGGCGAGAGCCAGCTTTTCTCAATCTAACAGACGGGCGCGTAGCTAGAGGGTGTGCAGGTAGGCCATAAGGTTGGCTTTGTCTTCGGCCGAGAGTGTATCGCCATAGGGTGGCATTCCGTTGCCACCGGCATTAATTTGCGCGAGCACGTTCGCATCGTTTACCGGCTTTCCGTTTGCGAGCGCCTTGTGTTGGAACAGATGCTGCAAGGAGGGCCCCATCTTTTTTTCCGGCGAATCGATGTTGTGACACATGGCGCACTGCTCGAAAACCTGCTTACCTTTGGCAGCGTCGCCTTTCTGCGCAGCTGTGAGCACTACTGTCAATGTCGTGCACAACACCACCGAACCGGCAATTGCGAAAGTCCGTCGAATCATCTTGTCTCCTGGCCCATTAGACAGCTTCAGAAGTTTCAGTCTACAACTGGTTTGATCCGTACGGCGCGCGAAAGCATCAGGCTGAGAAAAGATTAACGCTAGAGAAATTTCATGTGGTCCACGGGCGTTCGATGGGATGGTACTAGCCCTCCGGACTGCGGCGCAGAATCGCGACCCTATGTAAGGGATAATGAAGTACATCCGGTGACTGATCTACGTTGACGCAGCACCCGAGATCCAATTCCGATCTCTGAAGAAGGTATCCGTATGCGCAAGCAAGCGCCCCTATACGTCCTTATATCTTTGGCATTTTTATTGCGGGCCGCAAGCGCGCAACCCACCGGTGTTCCTAACATGACGATGGCCCCCAAGGCCGGTCCTGTGGCGCTGTTTCCCGAATCCGCGCTGAGGCCGGGGATGAAGGGAGTCGCGTGGACCGTTTTCCAAGGTAGCAGACCGGAGCCGGTGCCTGTGGAGATTATCGGGGTCTGGAAGAATATGTGGGGACCGCAGCAGGACATCATCGTGGCGAAGCTTACCGGCAAAGCGGAGCGCACGAATGTGGCGGCGGGAATGAGCGGCAGCCCTGTTTACATCGATGGAAAGCTGGTGGGCGCGATTGCTTTGCGGCTAAGCGTTTTTTCGCCGGACGCGATTTGCGGGATTACGCCGATAGGACTGATGCTGGAGGTCAGCGATTACGATACGACGCGCCCGGCCGACCGGCGCACACCGGACCGCATACAGCAGGCGGCGGCATCGACACCGATTCCGGGAGATCTTCTGGCGCGCGTGATGGCCGCTGCACCCTCGGCTGTGCTGGCGGAAACGGCTTCGATGACGCCTATCGCGACGCTGATCAGTATGTCGGGATTCAGCGATGAAGCGGTGAAAGAGTTCGCGCCGATCTTCACTCAGCTCGGATTGACGGTCTCGCAGGGAGGCGCCGGTGGAGCATTGAACTCGGCTATCCCAGCCAAGGACTGGCGGACTGCGCTGCAGCCCGGCGAGAGCGTCGCGGCCGTGCTGGTCTCAGGTGATATGAGCATGACGGGTGGCGGAACGATTACATATAACGACGGCAAGCGCGTACTGGCGTTCGGGCATCCGATGTTCAACCTCGGGCCGGTTAACATGCCGCTGGCAAAAGAAGAGATCATCACGACGCTCGCTTCTTCGTATCAGCCGACGAAGATGGGCAACGCGTCAGAGATTGTCGGCGCGGTGGTGCAGGACCGGCACAGCGCCATCGCTGGAGAACTGGGCCGGACTGCCCAGATGATCCCGGTGACGATGCACGTCAAATCGTTCGACCGTGCGAACACGGTGCGCAAAGCGCGCGATTTTCACTTCAATGTCTTTGTCGATCAAAAGTGGACGCCGTATTTGATGATGGCGACGCTGTTCAATTCGATTTCGAACTTGAACGATTTTTCCGAAGAAGCGACGTACCGGCTGCGCGGCGAGCTGCAGGTAGAGGGGCAGCATCGGATTCAGCTCACTACGATGCAGGCGCCTGCGGAGACGCAGATTCCTACGCCTATGCTGCTGGCCGGCTGGTGGGGAGACAAGTTCAATCGCCTGTTTGTGAACTCGAATAAGCTGCCGAAGCTGGATGCAGTCGACGTTTCGATCGACCTGCTTCCGGAGCGACGCATCGCGCAAATCGAATCTGCATTCATTCCGGATAACAAGGTCACGCCGGGGACGGAAGTTCCGGTCAAAGTATTTTTGCGGCCATATCGCGGTGATCGCATGGAACGCACACTGACTGTGAAGATTCCGGCGGGACTGGGGCGCGGCGAGCATCAGATTTTATTCAGCGATGCGGAGACGCTCAGCCGGTTTCAGAACA
>JAFAQG010001052.1 GCA_019246575.1 Acidobacteriaceae bacterium | reverse complement strand
GCTCATCATCGATGTCGGCGGTGGAAGCGCGGAATTAATTGTCAGCCACAACGGGCAGCTGATCGATGCTGTATCGAAGCCGCTGGGGGCCGTTCGTTTGACGGAAGTTTTCCTGAAAACCGATCCCCCCACAAACGACGAGTTGCGCCGCCTACAGGCGTATATCGAAGAGAAGATCGCGCCCTTCCATCGCACACACGGGCAGGAGAAGTTCCAGCGGGCGGTCGTTACTTCGGCAACCGCTGGAGCGATTGTGTCGGCGGCAAACGGCATCAGCCGTGCGAAACGCGACGAGGGCGACCGGTTTTGTGCACGCGCACCGCAGGTTCGCGATCTTTACGCCAGGCTGTCGAAGAGCGATGTCGCGGCGCGGCGAAGGTTTGTTGGCATCGGACCCAGGCGCGCCGAAATCATTATTGCTGGTGCGGCAGTATTCTTGCGCGCGCTCGAGTTATTTGAATTGAGATCGCTATGTTATTCCGTGGCTGGTGTACGGGACGGCATTATTGCTGACCTTGCGGCACGGCGCGTCGGCCGGGAATTATCGCAGCTTTCGCGCGAGCAGCGCAGCATCGTCGAAACTATGGCGAAACGATATGGCGTCGCGCTCAAACATGCCCGCCATGTGGCTGCGCTTGCACAACAACTCTTCGACGTGCTCCAGCCCGTTCACAAGCTTGCGCCCGAAACGGGCAAGCTACTCGAGAGTTCAGCGTATTTGCATGACATCGGTCACTACGTCAGCGATACAGGGCACCACAAACATTCCGCTTACCTCGTCGCGAACTCGGATATGCCGGGTTTCACAGTTAAGGAACGATTGACCATTGCTGCGCTTTGCCGGTTTCATCGCAAAATGATGCCGCAGGCCAGACACTCGCATTTCCAGGCTCTCGATGCGGAATCGAAGAAGACAGTGTTATGTCTCGCCCCAATACTCCGCATCGCAGACGCCCTCGATCGCGGACACGAGCAGAAGGTGCTTCAAATTTCCGGCGCGGAAAAGGACGGCAATATCAACTTGCAAATAGAAGCATCCCGCGATGCCGATCTGGAGATCTGGGCCGCCACCGAAGCAGCGCAAACATTTCGCGAAGTGTATAACCTTCCTTTAGCAGTGCAGCGCGCAAAGAAACGCACACCCTCGGCCGACAAACCCTAAATGTAACGATGGCTTTACGGATCAGCCGGCGTACGCGAGAGTTTCCAGCACCTGAACGACTCTCTGGCTGAGCAGAGATGCATACCCAGCAGCCCCGTTGATCCTCCACCCGGCATAGTAAAACGAACCTGGCGTACCGTTGAGAGCCGTTAGAGTGCTCAGGTCCTGTGCAAGAGCGAGGTAATTCCCGCACGTCTGGTTGTGAATGCCGATGGCGCGGCACGGGATGATGAAATCGGATTGTTGAAACAGCGCGTCCCAGTCCTCGTTGCTCGATATTGTGCAAACGACATCCGGGTCCATTCCGGTCCAGGCCGCCTTGTATCCGAGGATTGTCCCATTTCCGGATTGGCAGCTCTGCACGAACTGGACTAGCTTCTTGTAGTTTGCGCGCCAGGTTACCTGAATGAAACCGCGCCCGCGGAACTTAAAGAAGTCGCCTTGCTGGATGAAACCGGAAATTGCTGGATCGAGACTCGTCGGGAATTGCTGCGGGTAGGAGGAACCGTTCCATTCATCATGCAAACTCGGCGATGCGCGAACCAGATCGGCTGCAGGTCGAGTGCCGTGCGCAGACCAAAAATCCGCATCATCGAAGAAGAGGTCGCCCGCGAGCTTGTTCAGCGGCGCGGAATTATATGACCGCTTGACACCGGGGATCGCGGAAAACGCATAGGCAAGCCCGGGGTACTGTGCGCGCCCACACAGTTCCGCGCAGGGCAGAAGATCCGCACCCGCTTCATTGATGATGACGCTCATCAACGTACTGAATTGCAGAAGATTGATGTTTGGCGTATCGAACATGAGCGGGATGCGATCCCACATGGCCGCGAACCGCGTCTTCACCCCATCGCTCGACCCGACTATTTTGGAAGCCCAGTTGGCCTTCTGTGCGCATGACGCGTTGAACCAATCGACAAAGTGAGCGTTCGTTGCAGTCTGGAAGAAAGTTAGGATGTCCGCGGCGCTGGCGAAGCGAACAGATCCGGCAGCTGCGACGAGCCTGTCGTTTAGCGGCATGGCTTTCGAAAAGTGTATCGAACGGACGAATCACTGCCGGAAATGCGAGACTCTGAATCGCTCGCGGAGACGGGCTGTTTGCGCGCGGTGACATTTCAAGCAAAGCGTCCGCATATCGAGAGATCGCACTCGCCGCCGCCTTCGGACACGGGCGTGATGTGATCGGCATCCCAGAGGCTGTTGCGTCCTTTCAGCGTCCACTCGTCGGCCGCCCGCGCACGCGCTCGACCGCGCAACCGCTTAATGCGGCGAAGTTCCGCTACACAATCCAGTCCGCATAGCGCGCACACGCCGCCGTCCCGTTCGAAGACTCGCCGGCGTAGATGAGTAGCATCACTGCGCAGTTTCCATTCCTCGACGCACCAATCGGAGCAGAACGTCAGCCGCCCTGGCGGGACTTCGAGATTGCACCACCGGCAGAGATAGCGACCATTGGGACCTTTCCATAGCGAGGCACGGTCGGCGCGACCTCCCGCCATGCGCCGCTCGGTGCTCATACGAACAGAATACATAGAAAATGTTCGAACGCCTCGTGCCCGTTCTGTTAGACTTCGCTGTACAACATGAACGGGCCGACTCTCTACTGCGCTATTTGGTCGTTCTTTCTGTCTCTGTTCTTCATCCCTCCTATCGCGGCGGAACCAAATGTCATTGCGATTCGCGGTGCGCGTGTGATCGATGGAACCGGAGCGCCGGCACGCAACGCCACCGTTCTGATCACGGGTTCGCGCATATCGGCGGTGGGATCCGATATTGCCATTCCGAACGGCGCGCATATCATCGATGGCTCGGGGAAGACATTGCTGCCCGGTTTCTTCGACCTGCACACTCATGTTTCCGCATCGGCCGTGAGCGGCGTCAGCCCGGATTGGTGCAAGAATCTGAAAGCCTATCTGGCCTGCGGCGTTACCACGCTCAATGATTTCTCTGCATATGGCGAGATGTTCGCTCCGATGCGGCGGCTGTTGGAATCGGGAACAGTCGAGGGGCCGCGTGTCAATTTGGCCGCACGCCTCAGCACGCCGGCAGGGCACGGCACCGAAGGCGGTTGGGGAGACTTCTTCACCCTGCTGGCAAGCACGCCCGAGGAAGCCCATAGCGATATGAAAACGGTGCTCGCGTACAAGCCGGATGTGATCAAGGTTTTCACAGACGGCTGGCGGTACGGCGCCGCGCCGGATCTTACCAGCATGAATCTCGAGACGCTGGCCGCGATTGTGGACGACGCACATAAGGCAGGGCTGAAGGTCTTCACTCATACCG
>JAFAQG010001038.1 GCA_019246575.1 Acidobacteriaceae bacterium | reverse complement strand
GCAACTATTCCGGCCAGGGATTTCCAACTGGACCGGCCCGCAACCGCTCTGCGCGTCATGCATCGAGTTTGGTCCGATGCCGACGCGTGGTTCGTCTTTAACGAGAGCGATCAAGCCCTCGACCGAACTGTTCGCATCAGCACGAACAGAAGCAAAGCCGAAAGCTGGAACGGAGAAACAGGAACAATTACAGCCGTGCCAAGTCAGACCAATCGGGCCTGTTTGCAGTTGAGTATTATCTTGAAACCGTATGAGGCGACATTGCTGGTAGTGCGATAAGTTGAGGTTGAGGTTGTGAGGTTATGCGAATCCACATTGCTGTTTTACTGATCGGGTCGACAGCCGCATCTTATGCGCACGCAGCTGATCCGCCGAAAACCTGGGTGGATCGCGATACCGGCCACCGCGTCTGGCGCTTGTCGAACGAACCAGGCTCCTCGGCCTTTTACTTCAACGTGAATGCATACTCACCGGACGGCAGATACATGGTCTACACGGCTCGCGATGGTATCCACACGCTGGACCTAGCGACGCGGAAGACGCGCCTGCTTGTACCGAATCCGCCGGATGCTGGAACTTCGGCCGTAGGATTGGCTCGGTTCATGCACGGCAATCACGCCATTGTCGTGGGCAGAAAGACTGACAGTATTTTTTTCTCGCGTTTCGACAACGACGCCAAGCGCTTCTTGCTATTCAAAGCGGACCTCGATTCGGGCGCGGTGACACGGCTAGCAACGCTGCCACCTCGCGCAAGCGTCGCCACCATCAATGCCGATGAGACATTGGGAGCTGGCACATGCTCGGAAACCGACGCGGGCAGCGCTCAGGAATACGGCCGGCAGGCCCGGATGCCCATAGGACCGGATGGCCGCCCGACACAGCCTGGCGGCCTCGTGCAGCCGCAAAACAAAGGGGAGATGATGGAACGGCGGCTTGCCGCGCGTATTCCCACCGTAGTCTTCACCGTAGATCTTAGAACCGGCGAAACGTACGATCTCTTCCACACCACTGACTGGATCGGTCACATGCTGTTTTCCCCAACGGAGCCGACACTGCTGATGTACTGCCACGAAGGCCCCTGGCAAAAGGTCGATCGCATCTGGGCGATCCGCACAGACGGCACACAGAACACGCTCATGCACAAACGCACGATGCTGATGGAGATCGCCGGACACGAGTTCTGGGGATGGAACGGCGACACGATCTGGTACGACTGGCAAACGCCCAAGGGCGAAGACTTCTGGCTCGCCGGTTACGATCTGAAAACCCGCGAGCGCGTCGCTTTTCATATGAAACGCGACGAGTGGTCCATCCACTTCAACGTGACCCCGGATGCGCAGCTATTCACTGGCGACGGCGGCGACCCGGAGCAGGTGGCGCACGCGACCAACGGCGAATGGATCTACCTCTTTCATCCCGAGATGTGCAAAAACAACGGCGGCATCGACTCGCCCGATCTCATTAAGCCCGGCGTGTTCCATGCCGAGCGCTTAGTCAATATGTCGCACCACAATTACCACCTGGAGCCGAACGTGCGTTTCTCGCCGGACAAGAAGCTTGTCTTCTTCACTTCCAATATGTTCGGTCCGAGTTACGTCTTTGCCGTTGAGGTGAACAAGGCTTCGGCCGGCGCCACCGATATCGAGTCCACGCCAGAGCTGGGCAGACGATTTTCGCCCGATCCGAAGCCCACGCATTAAGATGCGATCTACTGTAACGACATCTGCTTGACGCTAACGTTGTCGTCTTCGTCGAACACTCGAATTGCGATTAGTTGACCGGCATCGGCTTCAAGGCGGTAGTCGAGAATGCGCGAATCGGTCAGCTTGTTGACAGGTAACAGCAGTCTCCACTCGCCGCCGTTGACGGAATACTCGGCCTTATCGATCCAACTCAAGGCATCCTTCGCGGTGAAAGCTAGCACGCAATGCGGGCCTTCTTTTGTAATGGATCTCACCGCGATTTCGGGCGGCGTGTTGTCGATGATAAACGGATCGCTGATCAGCGACGACGAGAGCGCGTTATCGGCCGCATTGCCGGGCGCGTCCGACGCTGTGACGCGAATAACATACTCCCCGTCTGCAAACGACGAGCTGTCGAACGCGTAATAGCGGTCTTGCAGCTTATCTTTTAACAACCGCCAACGCGTCTCATGACTGCCCTTGATCTCCACTTTGAAGATTAAAGAGTCACCGTCGCTATCACTGGCGCTCCAGCGCGCCGTAATGAATCCCTTACTGTATTGCAACGTCGCGGCACTTATAGGCTCTGCGGACGAAGTCGCGGGCGCTGATTTGCGCTGCCCTATCGCGGGAAGACTGATCGTTGCCGGCGAACCGGACGGCATCACCGTTCTTTCGAGCGAAGAACTCGCCGGCGCCTCGCGATAGTTGAACGGCCCCATCTCGATGTGGCGAACTTTGGGTGCTACGTTCTTCGGAAGATACGGTATGTCAACGACACTCACTTCGGGCGAGGGCCCTGAGCTAGACCGGCTCAGCGTCAGCCTGTATTGCAAAAACCGCGCCGCAGGTGCTTCGATCTGCCCCCCGAGGTCGCTAAGGCCAACCCGGCTCCAGGCACTCCAGTCGTGTTGCGGGTTATTGAGATTGCCGCTTCGCGCTTCAAGCGTCAGGCTTCCTCCATTTGCTGTCGAGGTGATATGGGCTTTACCCCAATAGGCAAACGTGTTGGCATCGAGCACCTCACTTTCGAGCGCTCCTGTGCTCTCCAGTCCAGGGCCGATCGAGTAAACATTCCCAACGTTACCCGTGGCCGCATAAAGCACCCCGTTCCGACCCTCCAAGAATGCCGTCACCTGAGTAGGCGGGGCGTTCAGCAGTTGCGTCGAGAGTTGATCGGAATCGATACGATAAATGATTCCTTTGTTACCAGTACCGACGAGCGGATGTCCCGCAGAGTCGAACGCAATCGCATAAGCGATATCCGACGACGATTCCCAAAGACGCTCTGGGAAGCCGTCTTTCTGAATCCGATAGAGCTCGCTGCCACCCGTTACCGCGGCGCTTAAAGAACCCACAGGAGGGGCGGGCGCCGGGGGAGCGGTTCCGATACGTGGCGTGCCGGTCGCAGAAACCGCGGCCGGAGTAGAAGGGAGTACAGGCGCAGGCCCCGTGACGGTTGCGGGCTTAGTTCCAACACCAGTAGCGTATATGGCTCCTTCGCGTTCAGCCACTGCCGTGACTTCACGTTTGCCGGTTTGGAACAGAACGAAGCTCTGCCCTTCTGGTGATATGCGCAAAACAAGACCGCTTGGCTCCGTGCCGGCAATTACGTTCCCGGCTGCATCGATTGTCAGCGAGCGCACGTGCGCTTCTGCCGTGTGAGCGAACTCGCGGCCTTTCCCGTCGGGCGTGATTTCGTAAATCACCCCTGAATCGCCGGTACCGATAAAGAGGTTTCCGGAGCGGTCGAACACCATCGCCCAGATGTACTTGCATTTGACATCGAATAGCAGCTGCGGCTTACCTGCTTTGTCGATTCGATAGACTTTCGCGTCCGGGAGTACAGCCGCGTAGAGCCGGTCCTGCGCGTCCACCGCGAGGGCATGGATCTCGAGACCAGGAACATCGGCAAAGCTGCGGGCCTTCCCGCCTGGTGCGAGTGCAAAAATTCTGGCCGTTGCGCCGGTAGGAGCGCCGCCGGCGTAATACAGCGTACCCTTCGAATCCTGCGCCATTGCCCAAAGGTACGGAACTGTCGTGCTATCGAGCTCTTTGAATGCGGGAGCGAGCGTAAGATGTCCGTCGCTGCGGATTGAGAGGTGTTTCGGAGTACCGCGAGTGAAATCGGATTGATCGGATTGCTCCCAGATATGAGTGTCGACAGCTAAGCAAAGACTTGCTGCGAGCGCAAGGCTCAACATGCCTGCCGGGAAACGCAGGCCGGAATGGATATTCATGAAGCGATAAGTTACGAAGGTTTAATTGACGTGTATCTTAAGCGAATAACTGCCGGTTACCACCGTGTCAAGAGGCACGGACGTCTGCTCATGAGCGCTTTCCGGCGAGCTAACAAATTGGTGGTTTGTCGCCCTGCCGCTTTGCATAACATTGAGCACTGAAGCGGGAAGATCCGGTAACACCTTTTCGTCCGAGTAGACCGTCGGTTGCGATTCGATCAATGAAACGTATAATCGGTTGTTACTGCGCTCCTCGTTGAGCATGGCTACCATCTGCGGAATGTCCTCGATGCGGTTCAGCGTGCTCGCGATGTTCTGGAACCTGCTCAGCGTCTCGGCATCGCTGAACAGAATTTGATGATCGCCGCGCGCCAAACCTGCCGGAATTTTCACCGTGACTGTCTTCTCGATACGCTCTCCTCGATAGGGGCGAAGAAAAACTTTGACGGGCACTTCGGTCCCAGGCATTACTTTGTTGTCCGCAATCCAAGCCGACTCGATCTGTGCAATCCGGCGATTGGGAAGAAGATCGACATCCACGTTCACGGCGTCAAGGCGCGGCAATTTGTCGGAGTTGACGAACAAGCGATTGAACTTATCGCCCCACCATCCGGCAAGCAGCATCGGCGTCGGGATAGGAGTTTCCGCCGGGGCCTGCATCGTAGTCAGTTCCACCTTGTGCTGGCCCTCCACCTTAAGTTCTCCATGCAAGCGGTAAGTCGCCTCTTCCGAGAAATCGTTCAGGTTCGAAAGCGAGTTGAATAAAGTCGCCATCATGAGGTACGGCGTCCACTTCTGGTTGACAAACACGTTGAAGTGAAAGTCGCGCGCTTTCCGGACGGAATTGTCTTCGCGATACGAACGGACATGCATGGTCACGGGAATCATCTGCGCCGTGGCCCCGAGCTCACCAGCAATACCGCTGTGGCGGTCCTGGCGCAAAGCGCCCACGATTTCGGAAGCGTTGCCCATCTTCGAGGGCTGATACGAGGAGGCCAACGTCGTGATTATTTCTTCCTTGGCCAGCGGCATGTCTACCGGCCCCAAATTAAACATGGGGTGCCCGAATGCCAGAATGCGTTTGCCATCGTTATACGTCACGGTTCCGGCAGCAGTCATCGTCATATCGCCCGAGACGAGCACCGCAGCCACGCTTTCGCCCGGTTGCAACGAGCCCGGCCAGTCCTTTGCGGGTTTGGGGGAATCGAGCTTTCCTCCCGCCCCGCCCTGCCCTTCGGTCAATCCGAGCTGCGTAAAAATCGGGCTGAACGCG
>JAFAQG010000982.1 GCA_019246575.1 Acidobacteriaceae bacterium | reverse complement strand
GACCGAGAAGTAATCCGTAATGTCGTATCCGTTGTCGCGGAATGGCGTGGGATGGAATGGTAGCAGCCAGATACTGTTGAAACCGAGACCGGCGATGTACGGCAACTGTTCACATAGGCCTTTGAAATCGCCGTAACCGTCGCCATTGCCGTCCCTAAACGTCTCGACTTCAACACTGTAAACAACCGCATCCTTATACCACCTGTCAAGCACCGCGGGCCGCCCCTCCAGGCGAATCAGTTGTAAGCACAATTTTTCCGATATGAGCGCCGCTCTCCATGCGCTCATGCGCGAGCCGCGCCTCCAAAAGCGAAAACGTCGAGTCGATCACCGGGCGAATGGGATTCTTGGCGGGCAGCAGAGGCCAGACTTCTTCGAGGAGCCGCTGTCGAACCATTCCCTTCTGTTCGGGCGTACGCGCTCGCATCGTCGATCCCATAATTCTTCCCCGCTTTGTCATCAGTTTCGCAATATCGAGTTCGGCGGTGCGGCCACGCTGCGTCGCGATGATGACGAGTCGTCCTTCGTGTGCAAGACAATCGAGATTGCGTTCGAGATACGCCCCGCCGACTATGTCGAGCACGAGATCCACGCCGCGCTCGCCCGTGATGCCGCGTACGGCGGAAACGAAATCCGCTCCTTTATAGTTGATCGAATGCTCTGCCCCAAAGTTCATGCTGGCGCGGCATTTTTCATCGCTTCCTGCAGTGGCGATCGGTGTTGCTCGGCAAGCGCGGCTGAGCATGATTGCCGTGACCCCGATGCCGCTCGTTCCGCCGTGGATCAGCACCGTTTCTCCCTGCTTGAGGCCCGCGCGCGTGACCAAGTTGTCGTAAACCGTAAACATATTCTCCGGTAGTGCAACGGCTTCAATCGCGGTCCAATTCTCGGGGATTGGCAGGACCTGAAGTGCGGGCGCAACGCAAAACTCCGCATATCCGCCTCCGGCCAAAATCGCGCATACGCGATCGCCGGCTTTCCATTCGGTCACTCCGGAGCCCGCCGAGTCAATGGTTCCGGCCACATCGAGGCCCGGAATGTCCGATGCTGCTGCCGGCGGCGGGTATTTGCCCTCGCGCTGTAAGATGTCGGCGCGCGCAACCCCTGCAGCCTCGACGCAAATCACGACTTCCTTCGCTTGTGGAACCGGCTTGGGGCGCTCAACAGCCTTGAGCACATCGGGTCCCCCGAAGGAGGTGATCTCGATAGCAATCATGGTTGTGGTTGCTGGTGAGGTCCGTGCATAAAGCGAAGGTAACAAATAGAAGCAGGCTCACTTCGCGAGGCAGCATAGAATGTGATAGCACGATTGTCATATCTTGCGCCGCCCTCATCGCCGGGTTGCTGAAGGCTACGCAAGCGTTTTTTGCCAAACGAAGCCAATTTCAGGTCGCGCCACACGGATTTTCAAACACATACGGCGATTTTGCGAAACGAACTCCGGTTGCCGCGCTGACTGCGCTCAGTGAAAGCGGGGTCGGTTTTGCGAAACGAAGCCAATCGGGCAGACGGCGATATCGTCTGCCCCAACGAGGAATTCAAAACCAAACGTATTCAGGATTCAAAGAGCCGCGGCTGAACGCCGAGAACGGACACACGAGCCGTGCTCTACTTTGGATTTGAATTGAGTGCGGCGAAGCCGGGCCAAGCGGCTAAGTTGTTGAATCGAGACGAAAAGAAAAAGGCAACCGAGTGAATCGCTCGACGCTCTGCGCGTACAGACGCTGAATCGGAAACGGAAAATTGGTGGCCGAGCAGCAGAACGCGGCTCCTAAAGCGAGATCACTGCCGAATATCTGTCGAATTCTCGATGCGTATCGCGGGCACGTTCGGCGCGGATGCTGCGCCTTGAACACCCGTCAGGAGGCCATGCTCCAGGTGATCGCCGAAAACCAGCGAGCGAGCAGGGGCGTTCGTTTGGTTCGGCCACACGGCCGTGATGCCTTCGAGCCGCAAACCGCTCACGTACGCGAAGATCATTGCCGCAGGTGTCGCGCCGTAATCGGGCATACCGGTCGAAGACGTTTTCGAGGCGCCGCTCATATTTTTCACCCGGTCGATGTTCTCGTAGCCGTTTATCCGAAGGAGCACATTGCGAAACGTGACGTTCTCGACTGGGCTTTCTTCCGTACCTTCCACCAAAATGCGGCCTTTCGTGTAAACGGTGATGTCGCTGAAGCCAATGTCGCGGATATGGCTGAGCCGGGATTGCACCGTCCGTTTGTCGATATCCACTTCGATCGGCCACTCGACACCGCGCGCCCACTTCGGCTGCGTGGTCATGAGGATGTTCTCAAAGCGAACGTCCTCCATAACGCCGCCGTCTTTCGCAAGAAGTGCAATACCGGTGCGCGAATCACGGATGACGCAATTCGAAAAGACGATGTGACGGAAATCGCCGTAGCTCTCGGTACCAAGCTTCAGGGCAGAAGCGGCGCTCACCAGAACGTTGTTCGTCACAGCGACGTTTTCAGTAGAACCGGCAACAATCGGGGTGCCAGCGGGCGAGCCATCCGTAGCGGGAGCGGCGATGCGATTCGTCGTTTTGAGCACGATGCAATCGTCCCCGGCTTCGATGTGACAATCTGAGATCATCACGTTGCGGCTAGAGTCGATATCGATGCCGTCGGTGTTGATGCCGCGCAGATTGTTCAGGATCGAGACACCGCGGATTTTGACGTCGTCGCAGTTTTTGGGATGAATCGTCCACGCAGGAGCCATGCGGATGCTCACGTCTTCGATACGAATGCCGCGGGAATTCCAGATTTCGATCAGCGGGCTCGGGCGCGGGAGCGGCTTGAGATCTTTGTCGAGAAAGGAATCGCCCTGCCCATCGATGACGCCGCCGCCTTCTATTGCGACGTTCGAAACATTATCCGCATAGAGGAGGTGCTTGGGCTTGTAATCTTCGATGCGCTTGCTGCCGAGGAGCACCGCACCGGGCGAGAGATAGAGAGTAATGTTGCTTCTGAGAACGAGCGTACCCGAAAGGAATCGTCCGGCGGGGAAGTAGACGAGTCCGCCACCGTGAGCCGCTGCAGCGTCGATTGCTTTCTGAATCGCGGCGGTGTCCAGAGTTTGGCCTGTCCCGGCCGCCCCGTAGGTCTTGAGGTTGTAGACAGCGGCGAAATCCGCGCCACGCAACGTAAGACAAGATAACGCGAGTAACACGCAGAGGCCCGCCACATCGCGCAGGCTGCCGAGGGAACCCACGGCGCTGTCAGCGTTCCAGCAGCGCTTCCTGGATCGGCGGGAGTTCGAGTGCTTCCCGCTTCCGCCGCCAGCTCTGGAAACGATCCAAATACACGTAGATCACAGGCGTGATGTAGAGCGTTAGGAGTTGCGAAACGACGAGTCCGCCCACGACGGCAATACCGAGCGGACGCCGTGCTTCACCGCCTGCGCCATGCCCAAACGCGATCGGGAGAGTGCCGAGCAGCGCGGCCATGGTCGTCATCATGATGGGCCGGAACCGCTGCAAGCATCCTTCGAAGATCGCCTCCTCGGGCGGTTTCCCCTCGTTGCGCTGGGCGGCAAGCGCGAAGTCGATCATCATGATGGCGTTCTTCTTCACGATACCGATTAATAGGACGATGCCGACAAACGAGTACAGGTTCAGGTCGTGCCCAAAAATCAGCAGCGTGATCAGAGCGCCGAGTCCCGCCGAGGGGAGCCCGGACAGAATTGTGATCGGGTGAATGAAACTCTCATACAGAATGCCCAGCACGAGATAGATCACCAGCACGGCGATGATCAGCAGAATGCCCAAGCCCCGCATCGAGTTCTGAAATTGCGCGGCCGTTCCCTGATAGCTGAAACTTACCGTATCCGGCAAACCAAGCTGCCGCGCGGCTTCGTCAATCAGCGCAGTAGCCTGACTTAGCGCCACACCGGGTTTCGTATTGAATTGGAACGTTACGGCCGGGAGTTGCCCGATATGATTGACGGTCAGCGGCGCGACGGTTTGCTTCAGCGTTGTTACGGCCGAGAGCGGGACCAGTTTGTCCTGATTGGAGCGGACATACAGCTTCGTCAACTCGCCGGGGTTGCGCTGATATTGAGGCAGAACTTCCAAGATTACGTCATACTGATCGGCCGCCGCGGTGATGGTTCCCACCTTGCGATTGCCGTAAGCGTCGTACAGGGTGTTTGCGATGGACTCGGGAGTGATGCCCACGGCCAGCGCCCGCTCGCGGTCGATCTGCACCTCCAGCCGCGGACTGCGCAACCGCAGGTCTGTATAGATGTCCTGCAGCTGGGGAACAGAGCGCAGCTTTGCTTCCAGCTTCGGCGCCCAAGCGAACAGCTCGGCCGTGTCCACGTCTTGCAGTGCGAGCGAGTATTGGCTTCGCGTTTCGCCTTGCCCCATTTGGATTAGGGGCGGGAGCTGCAGGAACGTCATCACGCCCGGTATCTGCATGCACTGCTGCATGAGGCTAGCCAGGATGGCCTGCCCTTTTGGACGGTGCGGATCGCTCTTAAAGACGACGAAGATGAAGCCCTGATTCTGGCCCGCGAAGCCGCCGGTGCCCGACCCGTAGTATTCGATCCAGGGGTTTTTCGCAACTACTTGAGTCACCTGCTTCTGAATCCGCACCATGTCCTGGAAAGACGTATCTTCCGCCGCTTCCGTGCCGCCGAAGCCGAAGCCGGCATCCACCGTCGGCATGAATCCCTTCGGCATGACAACGAACAGGTAGACGGTTGCGACTGTCAGCAAAATACTCGCGGTCAGAGTGGCAGGTTTGTGCCGTAGCACGGCCAGCAATGTGCGCCTGTACAGGCCGTTCAGTCCGACAAAGAACGATTCCGATTTGCGGTAGAACCAACCCGTGGGATGGCTCTCGTGCCGCAGAAAACGGCTGCACAGCATAGGAGTAAGCGTGAGCGAGATGAAGCCGGAGATGAGCACGGCGACGGCGATCGTAATCGAGAATTCGCGGAGCAGCCGTCCAATGACGCCCTCGAGGAACAGCACCGGGATGAACACCGCCACCAGCGAAACGGTCATCGAGACAATGGTGAAACCCACTTCGCGAGCTCCGTCGATTGCGGCTCGCATACGGGGCGTGCCCATTTCCATATGCCGCACGATGTTCTCAAGCATCACGATTGCGTCGTCGACAACGAAACCGACCGAGAGCGTGATCGCCATCATGGACAGCATGTCGACCGTAAAGCCCAGCAGCTTCATGACGGCGAACGTGCCCAGGATCGATAGCGGTACCGCCAAGCTCGGAATCACAGTCGCGGACACGTTTCGCAGGAAAAAGAAGATGACTGCGATCACGAGGCAGATGGTCACCACGAGCGTGAATTTCACGTCCGCAATCGACTCGCGAATGTTCTGCGAGGCGTCGAAGGCCCGGGCGAACTGGATCCCTGCGGGCATCGACTGTTTCATTATGGGGAGCAGCGCCTTTACGCTGTCTGCAACCTGAACTGTGTTCGTCCCCGGTTGCTTCTTCACCGCAAGGACGATCACCGGATCCTGGTTCAGCCAGAAGACAGCTTTGTCGTTAGCCACGCTATCGAGCACATTTCCCAACTCGTCCAGGTGTACCGGATTTCCGTTGTGATACGAGACGATCAGCCGCGCAAACTGAGCAGCGCTGGTTAGCTGGCTGTTCGATTGCACGGTGTACGCCTTCGAGTAGCCATAGAGGGAACCCGCCGGAAGATTGATACTGCCCGTTCCGACAGCGCTCCGCACCGTCTCTAGATCCACTTCTCGCGCGGCCAGCTTTTCGGGGTCCGCTTGAATACGAACGGCATATTTTTTCGAGCCGTAGACCAACACCTGAGAAACGCCGCTGACCATGGAGAGCCTGCGCGCGAGCATCGTCTCGGCATAGTGATCGAGCTGCGCCGGCGCCATGGTCTTCGACTGGACGGCGATATACATGATCGGCTGCTCGGCCGGATTGACCTTCGAGTACGACGGCGGCGCAGGCATATTGGTCGGCAGATTCCCCTGCGCGCGAGAGATGGCTGCCTGAACATCCTGCGCTGCAGCATCGATGTTCCGGCTGAGATCGAACTGCAAGGTGACATTCGTCGAACCGAGCGAGCTCGAGGACGACATGCTGTTCACGCCCGCGATGGTCGAGAATTCGGCCTCGAGCGGTGTCGCGACGGATGACGCCATGGTATCCGGATTCGCGCCCGGTAGACTTGCCGAGATCTGTATCGTCGGATACTCGACCGCAGGCAAATTGCTCACGGGAAGCGAAACGTAGCTGATAATGCCGAAGATCAAAATACCGGCCATCACCAGCGCAGTGCTGATGGCGCGACGGATGAAGAGATCCGTGAAGTGCATGCCGCTTCCTCTACAAGCTTGCTGCCGCGGCAGACGAGCCGCCGGCTTTCGCAGGCTGCGCCTCGGCTTTGAGCAACCTGATCTTCGAACCGGGCATGAGCCGCATCTGGCCCTCGGAAACGACCATATCGCCGGGTTTGAGCCCGCTCGCGACGACCGCCTCTTCGGTGCTATCAGGCCCGCGATACAGGCGCAGTACATCTACCGGCCGCATCGCGGCGGTGCCAGTGCCCTGGTTGATCAGCCAAACGTATTTGCCTTCCGGTCCCGTCTGCAGCGTACGGCTGGGGATCAAAATTCGATTGTGTTCGATGTTTAACCGGGCCTGCACGTTTACGAATTGCCCGGGCCACAACACACGATTCCGGTTATCGAAGATGGCTTTCAACTTGACGGTGCCGGTGGTCGTGTCCACGGAGTTGTCGATGAAACGGAGTGTTCCGGTTTCGGTCTTTTGGTCGGCGCCGGCGGCCAGGACTGCAAGCGGGTGCTCCGCATTGTACTTCCGCACATCCGGCAACAACTGTTCCGGCACGCCAAAGGAGACATAGATCGGCGAAAGCTGCAGTAACGTCACCAACGCGGCATCGTTGTCTTTGATGAGATTGCCGGCTTTCACTGCGATGGTTCCTGCTCGTCCGCTGATGGGCGCGGTGATCTTCGTATATGTGAGCTGCAGATTGGTTTGCGCCAAGCGCGCACGGTCGGCCTTCGCCGATGCAAGGGCGCTTTCGACGGCGGCCTGATCGGCGTTGAGCGATGCCTGAGCCGAATCGGCGGTAGCGACGACCTGTTCCGTCTGCTCCTTCGAGAAGATACCCTCTTTGGATAAAGCCAGGCCGCGATCGGCGCTGGAACGGGCCTGTTTCAGCAGGGCCTTGTCTTTTTCCACATTGGCGCGCGCCTGCTGCTCGAGCGCGACATCTTTGGCGATATCCGCCTGGATTTCGGCAAGCTGGCGGTCGAGAGGCTCAGGGTCGATCTCGAACAGCAGTTGACCCTGTTTGACATCCTGGCCCTCCTGGAAATCGACCCGTAGGATCTGGCCGGCGATACGCGATTTCACCTGCACGGTGGAGATCGCCTCGACATTGCCGACGGCCGAGACCTCCAGAGGAACATCTGTTGCGACCGCCGTCGTAGCCCGGACCGGAACGGCCTGCATCATCATAAAAGCGGCTGCATTAGGCTTCTGCTGCTTCGCGCAGGATACAAGCGCCACCGCGGCGAGGACGAGACACACCGTTGCGAAAAGGGACGATTTGAGCTTATAGAAATAGAGCGGCACGTGGCTGATTCTAAAGGGAGACATGACTATCGTCCCA
>JAFAQG010000882.1 GCA_019246575.1 Acidobacteriaceae bacterium | reverse complement strand
TGGGACGATCCGAGGTACCGGCATTTCCATGACATCCTTCAGGAGGTCTGGCGCCGCTACGGGCGGCCGATTTTCGTTGCTGAGACGGGAACGGAAGACCACCAACGCGCGACCTGGTTCAACTATGTATGTGACGAGGTCGCAATCGCACTGACTCAAGGCATTCCCGTGCATGGGATTTGCCTATACCCGATCATCAATCATCCTGGCTGGGACGACGATCGCCACTGTTGCAACGGTTTATTCGATTATCCCGATGCATTCGGCAACCGCGCGGTATATCAGCCTCTCGCAGAGGCGCTCCTGCTGCAGCAGAAGAGACTTGCTGCAAGCGAAGAAACGAATTATGCCATCAAAAAACATCGACCTGATTTGCTTGTCCCATCTTCGATGGGGGTTCGTGTTTCAACGACCTCAACATTTAATGAGCCGGTTCACCCGCAACCGGAGAGTTTTTTTTCTTGAGGAGCCGGTTTTTGATGGCGCCGACCCGCATCTTCGCACATCGGTTTGTGCAAAAACGGGAGTACAGGTGTGCACACCTGTTCTGCCTGAGGGGCTGACACCTGCTCAGAGGGTCGACTATCAGAGGACGCTGCTCGACTCGCTGTTAGTCGAGAATAATATCGCGGATTTCATTGCCTGGTACTACACTCCGATGGCAAGAGAGTTCTCGCGGCATGTCAAGCCTTCCGTGACAGTCTATGACTGCATGGATGAGCTGTCGGCGTTTGCCGGCGCTCCTGCAGGCATCCGTGCGTATGAGCGCGAGTTGTTCGAAGAGGCAGATCTTGTATTCACCGGAGGAGCGAGCTTATTTGAAGCAAAGCGCAAACAGCACAAATCGGTCCATTTGTTTCCGAGTAGCGTCGATATTGCACACTTCGCGAAGGCCCGCAGTATTGAGCGCGAGCCTGCGGATCAAGCTCCTGTTCCACGTCCACGTCTCGGCTATGCCGGTGTCATTGATGAGCGCATGGATCTCGAACTACTGCGCGACATCGCGGATCAGCGCCCGGAGTGGCAGGTGGTATTGCTCGGACCGGTGGCGAAAATCAATCCCGCCAGTTTGCCGCAACGTGGAAATATTCACTATCTCGGAATGAAACAGTATACAGATCTCCCGGCGTATTTTTCAGGCTGGCAGATCGGGATGCTTCCGTTCGCATTGAACGAATCCACTCGATTCATCAGCCCGACGAAGACGCCTGAATATCTGGCCGCCGGTCTTTCCGTTGTCTCAACACCCATTCGCGATGTCGTGTCGCCATATGGAGACCTTAAGCTGGTCGGCATCGCGGAAAATGCTAGAGATTTTCTCAGGATCGCAGACGGGCTCCTGAAGAGTCCACCTAACGAGGAATTTCGGGACCGGGTCGATGCTTTCGTTTCTCAATCGTCCTGGGACAAGACATGGAGCGCTATGAATCGACTTATTGAACGGGCTCTCGCCTTTAAACGCCTTCTCGCAACTAAACCTGTGCAGCGGATTGGAGCGGCCGATATGACTCTCAAAGGCGCCGCTCATGTTTGATTACCTTATTGTCGGTGCTGGTTTCGCCGGTGCGGTCGTTGCCGAGAGAATGGCGCGCGTATACGGGAAGGAAGTTCTCGTAGTCGACCGTCGCGAGCACATAGGCGGCAATGCCTACGACCATTACAACGAGAATGGGGTTCTGGTGCACCGGTACGGACCGCATATCTTCCACACCAACTCCGAACAGGTGTTCGAGTACTTATCGCAGTTCACAGCCTGGCGTCCCTATGAGCATCGAGTGCTGGCGTATGTGGATGGGAAACATGTGCCCATTCCGATTAATCTAGATACGGTAAACCGGCTTTACGACTTGACTCTCTCGTCGGAGGAGGTGGAAAATTTCTTCGCGCAGCGCGCGGAATATCGTCCTTCGATCAGAACTTCGGAAGATGTCGTAGTCAGCAAGGTCGGGCGAGATCTCTATGAAAAGATGTTCCGGAATTATACGCGCAAGCAATGGGGCAAAGATCCGTCAGAATTAGATGCCCAGGTAACTGCGCGAATACCGGTCCGTACCAATCGTGACGATCGGTACTTCACTGATAAGTTCCAGTTCATGCCCAAACACGGGTACACGCGGCTGTTCGAGAATATGCTCGACCATCCGAACATTACTGTGGAGCTGGGCTGCGATTACCGGGATATCATTGACGAGATCGATTTTGGCGAGATCATTTATTCTGGTCCAGTTGATGAATATTTTGATTACCGCTTCGGTAAGCTACCTTATCGCTCGTTACATTTTCAGCATGAGACGTTATCGCAGGAATTTTTACAGCCGGTTGCGGTCATTAATTACCCGAACGACCATGCTTACACGCGTATAACTGAATTTAAGCACCTTACTGGTCAAGTACACCGGCATACGAGCATCGTTTACGAATATCCGTCGAGTGAAGGGGAGCCGTATTACCCGGTACCGACCCCGGAAAACGGCGTGCTGTACAAGCGTTACGCCGAGCTTGCGGCGGCAACCAAGAACGTGCATTTCGTGGGGCGACTTGGCACGTATAAGTACTACAACATGGACCAGGTGGTCGCGCAAGCATTAACTCTATGCAAACAACTCGCGGCGGAGAGTGGGTTTGTTCCGCTTAAAGCTGCGGCGGCGGCGGCAAGTACAATGCGTTCAGCGGTCGTTCCGGCGGTCAACTTCTAACCATTCCGGCGTTTATGGATGCGAACGTTATCCGTGCTATCGCCGCACTGCGACGACGCAGTGTTCTCGCTCGCGATATCTTTGCGGGCATGGCGTGAGCGGCGGGTACAACTTCGAATCGTAAATTTTTTTACCCGCAGCCTCTATGGTCCTCGTGCAGTCGCGCTGGTCAATGGAGGCGAAAGCGAGTGGTACATCTCGGCGTTACGCACACGAGAGGACCGGCGGGCTATCGCTGCTCTCGATCCCGAAATTGCAATCGACTCATACGGGATGCTTGACGCACCAATCCGTCTCCGAATCGATGCACGGTCTGTGTGCAACGCAGAGCGCATTTCACCTCGCGAGGAAGACGTCAAGGTCATCGCTGGTCTTTGCAAATCGTATGTGACAACGGGGCTGGTGATTGCTCCGCTGGGAATTGGAGGTCACGTGGACCACAGAACGGTTCGCATCGCTGCTCTGAGACTCGGGAAGTCATTCAGAGTGGGATTCTATGAGGATCTTCCGTACGCGACTTGGACGCCGAACGACGTCGTTCTTCAGCAAGTAAGGGATATCGAGCGCGAGACCGGATCTCGATTGTACCCGCACATAATCCGATCGCGCTACGCGATTCGAAACAAAATCGGAGTTGTACGACGTTACGAATCTCAAATCGACGGCAGCCAAGCCAGGGAAATCGCACGATTCGCAGAGAAGTACCGGAATGGAGAGCGGATCTGGTTGCCGAGGCAACGCGGGCTATGGAGGAGTCTAACCTAAATAGGAACGGCTTTCCACAAAGCTTCGGCAAACGGCCATTCGGCATCGACCCACGTACGTACCGGCCGAAAGCCGGCTTCTCTCGCATAATGATCGAGCTCGGCAAGGGTAAATTTATGCGAGGATTCCGTCCAAATCGTTTCGCCCTCGGCAAATCTCAAGGCCATATCCAAGCCGCGAATGTATACTTTTTGATCGGAGCAGGAGCGCAAATGCATTTCGACGCGCCTTGCCTCGTGATTCCAACGCACTTCATGCCGGAACGAGCGCAGATCGAAATCGGCCTCGAGCTCGCGGTTGATGCGGCCCAGAAGATTCAAATTGAACGCGGCCGTGACACCGGTGGGATCATCGTATGCCCTAATCATGGTATCGATAGCCTTGACGAGGTCGGCCCCAATCAGCAGATGATCGCCTTCTCGGAGCTGCTCTCGAATGCTTCTTAAAAAAGTAACGATGTCATTTCTGCCGACATTTCCAATAGAGCTGCCGAGAAACAGAAGCAGTATGGCCCGCCCAGCCGTTCGGAATGCGGCGATTTCTTTGAGCCCCTGAATCCAATCGCTACAAACGGCGTGCACGCATGCCAAGCCGCTTAACTCGGCCTCGCAGCGCGCAAGTGCGGCCGGAGACACGTCAATTGGACAATAAACGACACCGCGTTCTGTAGGGGTGTTGGCAAGGAGTATGTGCCTTGTTTTGCGGCCGGTTCCACTGCCCAGCTCAGCGACGACGGACAGATCGCCCGTGAATGCAGCAATATCTTGTGCGTGATTCTCTAGTAACCTCTCATCGGCCGTAGTTAGTCCGTATTCGGGAAGTAGAGTGATTGCTTCGAAAAGCGTGCTGCCCAGTTCGTCATAGAAACAGCGCGGAGGCAACGTCTTCTGGCCATAACCTCCGAGTCCCTGTGCGACGTCGAGCGCGAATTCCGACAGTTCGGACGTAAGTGAGGCGGGCATCTACTCGTTCTCATTCTCGACGCATCGAAAAGTTGCATAGGTGTAGGGGTAATCGCGCCGGAACCAATTTCGGAATGATCGCCTGAGCAATCGCGCGGCCGTTCGCGATGACGCGCCCTTCATAACGTAATGCTCGCCGTCGAAGAAATTGGCAGAGTAGCCTGCGTACGTCTCACGCGGCTTAAAACCTGGGAATGGTCCGAATGCGGTCGAGGTCCATTGCCATGCATTTCCTGTAAGCTGACTTACACCGAAAGCACTGTCGCCGGCCGGCGTTGCGTAAACGGGCTCAGGCTCCCATCGCCAAAAATTGAAGTTGCCGTGCGCGGGTGTCGGAACGGCGTCACCCCAAGGATACTGTCTCTGTCCCCTTTCGGGACTACCGTAAGCAGCGCGATGAAATTGGGCTTCTGTGGGCAGTGCTTTGCCGAGCCAATCGGCATACGATTGTGCCTGCGCTTGAGTGACATACACGGGCCAATCCAGTGGCAGGGGAAAATCCTCAAACATGCCGCGATAGTAAATGGTGTTACCACGACGAACCCAGAAGTGAGGCATCGGAGCGCCGTGCTCGAGGAATCGCAGATATTCGCCATTCGTCACGCTGTACCGCTGGATCTTGAATGCAGGCACGTGACATCGGGATTGGCCGTACTCGTTGTCCCAGCCAAAGCATCCATCCTCGTTCTTTCCCAAAACTGCTTCGCCGGCGGGGATGGTGCACCAGGTATTCGAGTGATTTGTCGAGCCCTCTGGCCGGTCGGCGTACTCCGCAGGCGCAGATTTCAATCGATGAGGAAGGTTGTGAAACATGTATGCGAGCGTTTCCAGGTGCATTAGCCTGTGCTCGACGGCCATCCAAACAACATCTTCCGGCGCATGTGCTAAGTGCTGATCCACACTCGCGCGACAGCGGCTTACATATGAAGAGACTTGATCGAGCGATGGCCAATCGGCGGGTGTGTCGGTAGGTAAGTGAGCTGAATCAGGATCGATGCCGGCCTGGAATAAGTCATCCAGTCGCGGGTCACGGGAGTTTATCCCCAGACCTTCACGGCAAATCTGAATCGAGTCGAAACCATCCAAATGCCCGATGTAAAAAATAGTGCGGTGGCGGGCGTCGATGGGGCGATCGTAAGTGGCCTCGGGTTTGACGACGCGGAATAAGCGGTCGCTTTCGTCGCGCGCCGCGTGTAATTCCTCGACCAACGCACGACTTCCGGTTCGGTTCGCAATTGCCGCCATACACCCCCTCCCGATGCTCACCATAGGCTATTCGATGCTCGGACCGTCTTCCACCGTACCAAAAAAATCGACCTTGAGGAGCTAGTTCAGTACTGGTTTTATTGTGCAGATCAGAAGTTTACGTAAACGGGATTTCCCAACAGCAGCAGATGGCCTTCCGGCGAGCGGACGTTCGCCCGAAACCAATGTTTCGACCCATCGCTGATGAAATCGAATGTCTTCACTTGGTCACCTTGGTTGACTACGGGGTTGTTTATCCGCTCAATTTTCCGTCCGTCCTCGACACATTCGATCTGCGAGCCGGCCGCGTTCCTGACGGCGATGGAAAAGTGCAAGGTTGTTCCCTTGGGCACTGTCACCTGTTCGCCCATTTCTATGGGCGAGCCATTGACAGTTGCAGAGATATCGAGGGCGCGGTCCCGCGTGCCCTCCACGTCGATGAAAACGCGGCCCGATCGAATTGCCTGGAGAATCGCGCGTTCCGAGAGATTGTCGGCATAGACGACTGTCGTAGGGTGTCCGATGCTCGACGGGATGTCCGTCCGATCGGCGTTGTGATTATCGCTTCCGCCGATTGCCGTCAGACGGAAACCTCGATTCAGCCGTTCTTGCCAAAACGAAATACCTGACGACGGTGCTTCCGCATCACCGCCATTGACCGCTTCTAGGGCCGTGACCTGATGGAAGTCAGTATCCAACGCCGTCCAGCCGCATCCGAGGCACGACTCGCCGGAAACATCATTCGGATGGTTAATGGAGATGAGTGCATGTAGATCGCGCACCTGTCGCAGTAGCGCGTTCGCAGTCGGCAACTGTGCGCTGGTAAGTCGAAATTCAATGTACTGCACCGTTCCGAAGACGTTCGCGTGCCCTTCGAAGGTGGTGATCTCGCGGCCGGGGATGATCAGTAGCCGGTCAAAGTATGCCTGCAGCTCCCGTATGGCATCGTAATCGGACATAGTGTTGTGGTCCGTGATGGCGATGAAATCGAGTCCACGGTTCACGGGAGCTTCGACCGTCTTGAAGACGGGACAGCGGACCTGCTGGCCATTTTGGCTGCGGCAAGAACCATCGCTGTGTCCGGAGTGCATGTGAAGATCGCCGCGATACCAGCGCGGTTCGACATTCAGCGGCACGGTTGAGAATGTAGAGACGGCGATCGGAGTGTCGGGCCGAGAAAGAAAAACTTCGGCACGGAAACGAGACCGCACGCCAGCTCGGATATTCGGCACTCCGACAAGCAGTTTCCATTCGCCTGCAACAATTGGGCCTGGCACATAAGACGGCGTAGCGTCTGTTTCGGACAGGGTGAACGTGCCCTGGCTGCCTCCGCTCCAGCCGCGGAAATTGCGCGCGTCGAACAGGCCAAAATTGATCGTCGTGTGCTCTTGCCCTCCCGTGTGCGAGAGCCGAATCGTCAATCGTATGATTCCTTCGGGCACGCGAAACGGGACTTCGCGGTAGGTCTGGTTATCAGCTCGGGTTACGACGCCGTCGAGAACGATATCGGGCTTGTTGCCCTCGAACGGATGTGGCTTGCACGCGTTCGGCAGAAGACAGCCAAAACATAGCAGCCGAACAATATTCTTTTTCATGCCTCGATCTAACGGACTGGATATAGACGAGCATAATGTAGGAGTGATGAACGGCCGACTGCGGGGCGCCTTGTGTTCCGCACTACTCGCGTTTGGCCTTACCGCTTCCATGGGCAGTGCACAGCAGCGTCAACTGGACTATCTGAATCACAATCGGCCGGTTTTGGATGCGCATAACTGCTATCCGTATGACGGGCTTTGGAACGACCGTATAGACCGGGCACTGGGGACGGGACTCCCAGTAGCCATCGAGCAGGACCTTGCCTGGCACGTTGATGCCGCCGGCCAGGGACACGTCGTGGTTGCACACGATGCCAAAACGACCGGTAACGAGCCGTTGTTACGCGATTACTTCTTTGAGCGTGTGCGCCCCATAGTGGAAAGGGCACTGGCGGACGGGCGCCGTGACAACTGGCCGCTCATCGTTCTGCATTTCGATTTCAAGGACAACCAAGCGCCGCTGCTTCATGCCGTTTGGGAGTTGCTGGGCAGCTATGAATCGTGGATTGTGACAGCACCGAAAACTCGCGATGCCCGCGAGTTAGCGCCGTTTGATGTTCGGCCTCTTCTCGTGTTGACGGAGGAATCCGATGCACAGGAGCAAGTCTTCTTTCGTGAGATTCCCGAAGGACAACGCCTCCGAATTTTCGGCTCGGCGCACACGAATAACCCGCCGACTGCGAATGGGAATGAGGCGGCCCATGTTGCCGCCAGCTTGCCGCCGGAGCAACTTCTCACGGAGCGGCCGACCAACTATCGCCGGTGGTGGAACAATTCGTGGGCAGAAATCGAAGAGGGCGGGCAGAACAAGGCGGGAGATTGGAATCCCGCAGAGATGGCGCGGTTACGTGCTTTCGTGGAGCATGCGCACCGATTGGGCTATTGGATCCGGTTCTATACGCTCGATGGTTTTCAGCGGGGCAGGGACCGCGGTTGGTTCGACCAGTATAATTTTGGATCTCCCGAAGCTGTGCGTACTCGCTGGCGGGCTTGCATCCAGGCCGGCGTAAATCTCATTGCCACGGATCAATACGAAGATCTCGCCGCGCTCATGCGCGAGAGTCGCAGCGAGGGCCCGCAACATTCGTGGAAGTAGATTCCGATTTCACGAAATGGAGCGGAAAAGCTGTATTACAGTGGAGACGTAATGCGAAATCCAACGCATATGCGCCAGATCGTTTACACGATGCATTTCAGAGGTCAAGCAGTACCCGCCGGTACAGACCCGAAGGTCCTGCGAGCGACAACGAGCGCGACCAGTTGTACTGTGACGACGAAGATTGAACTTGCGGGTTTGAATACGGAAGTGAAAGCCTCCGAAGGGGAGCTTGCATTTCTCGAATCTCAGTTGCATCTTGTGGGGCCGGACTCGTTTCGAGAGGACGGCAGCATCACTTTCGGTGAGGATGCTGAGCACATGCTCCAATTTTCGACGATCGGCGAAGGGCATTTCACATCCAGTCCTGAACCTGGAACAATCGCCGGCACTGCCGCTTGGAGGATCGAAGGCGGAAAAGGCCAATTTGAACGAGCGTCGGGATTCATCACCTCGACGTTCGTGCTAACGCAATCGGGCGATCTGAGCGATGTTCAATCTGGCCTGATCTTTCTGCCGGAATAACTGATTAGCCCGGATATCTCACCAGTGATGAACCACAGCGAAATGGGGAGCAGCGATAGAGCTGAGCGGAGTATTGGCGTTCAGAGATAGGCGGTAGCAGAGTTTGGATGCGTTTTTGAGCAAAGCTCCGCCCAAAAACTGCCCTTTAGAA